>JBNMJP010000344.1:0-2101 GCA_050873905.1 Jutongia sp.
ATAATCTTTCCCATAGTTTTGTCCTCTCTTTCTCTATAATCATTCTTTTCTTTGCTCTATTATCATTAACTAACTACCTTTACCATACTATGGCGAACTACAGAATCCTGATACATATATCCCTTCTGCAGCTCCTCCGCCACCGTTCCGCTTTCCAACTCGTCAGACTCAACAGTCATCACAGCATTGTGGAAGTTGGGATCAAACTCCTGTCCCACTGCCTCGATCGGCTTCACACCAATCTCATCCAGTGCTCCAAGCATCTGCTTGTAAACAAGCTCCACACCATCGGCAAACGGTGTTCCCTTTTCCTCCTCCGGCATAGATGCCAGACCTCTCTCAAAGTTGTCGATCACCGGAAGAATCTTTTCTACCACTGACTTTGCACCAACCTCGAACATCTGGCTCTTTTCCTTTTCGGAACGCTTTCGGAAATTTTCAGACTCTGCAAGCTGACGCATTCTTGCATCCTCCAGCTCTGCGATCTTTTCCTCCAGCTTGGATTTCTTTTTGCCAAAGATGGATTTCTTTTCGTCTTTATCTTCCGTAGAGACAGCCTCCTGCTCCGTTGTCTCCTCAGAAGCTTCCTCTGTCACCTCGCTGTCCTTCACAGTCTCTTCTGTGTTTTCTGTCATGCTTTCTTCTGTCATTTCCTGATTTGTTTCTTTCTCCTGACTCACCTTCTACCACCTCTCTAAGCCTCTGACTGACGGCTTATTTATTATCTTTAAATATGTCATCTAACTGCTCCATCATGGATTGCAGTGTAGCAACTACCTTGTCGTAATCCATTCGCTTTGGTCCCACGATGCCGACCTTTCCGTAAACACCATCATCAATCCGGTAGGTCGCTGTCACCAGGGAACAATCCTTCATGGATTCCACCTGTGTCTCTCCACCAATGTATACCTGAATCGCATGGTTGTCATCATTCTGACTCACCGGATCCTGCTCGATCCATTGGTTTAGATCCTTCTTTTCCTCAAAGGCACTTAAGATCTGCGCTGCATTTGACTTATCCGCAAGCTCCGGATACTTCAGAATGTTTGTCGCACCGCTTGTGTAGATCTCCAGATCCTCATCCTCTGTCAATGCATTTCCAATGATCTCCAGCACAGAATCGATCACGCTGTTGTGCGCTCCCATCTGCTCCTTGATCTTCTGGATCACTGCCAGATTCATTTCCATTACATCAAGACCGTTTAAGGTTGTATTCATAATGAAGTTTAACCGGAGAACGGTTTCCTGATCCATGGATTCCTTCATGTGGATCATTTTATTTTTGACCACATTGTTGTCAAGCACGATCACTGCCAGAAGACTACTGTCATCCACCAGCGTCAACTGAATAAACTTGACCTTTTTGGATGCATACCGTGGTCCCGAAACCATCGTGGCGTAGTTGGTATTGACCGCCAGCAGCTTCGCAACACTCTTTAGCAGATCATCCATCTTTCCTGCCTTTTCCTCCAGCTCCGCTTTCATGTCGTGTACTTCCTGTGTCTTGTCGTCCAGCATCGTGTCAACATAGAGACGATAACCTTTGTCGGAAGGAATACGTCCCGCCGATGTGTGGGGCTGTAAAATGTATCCCATCTCCTCCAGATCAGACATCTCATTTCGGATGGTAGCGGAACTGAGATTCAGATCAGAGTACTTGGAAATCGTTCTGGATCCCACCGGCTCACCCGTCTCTAAATACGTCCGGATGATTGCCTGAAGTATTTTAAGTTTTCTCTCATCCAGCTCCAAACTATCACTCCCTTGTTTTTATTTGTTAGCACTCTTTAAAGTGGAGTGCTAACATCTAATTAGTAAGATATCACTATCATTTTTTATTGTCAAGATATTTTTGCTAATTTTTTCAGTTTTTTTCATGTTTCTTGCAAAACAGCCGAAATACCATATATAATAATGACACAAAGATGTTTGCCGGATCACCGAGATCATACAACAATCCGGTGCATTTATTATAGAAAGAATCACGATCTATTTATAGAAAGGTTTGGAATACATTATGGCAGATCCTATCATCACATCGACTAATACAGGCAACAGAGGAAGTAATTTGACTATGACCGGGAACCAGGCTGCTGCCCGC
>JBNMJP010000345.1:0-2099 GCA_050873905.1 Jutongia sp.
CAATACCATACAATGGGATTTCAAAGAAGAAATACAACATTACTGGCAGTGTTGTCAGCTGAACAGCACTGCTTACTAAAAGCATCTGTCCTATCTTCTGACCCTGCTGTCTGCAAAGAATCTGCAGCCTGCCGGTGCGTTTATTGGCGAGGAGTTCTCTGTCAAGATGATGCAGCCTCCGGCGTTTACGCCGTTTCGCCCATGGATCACCAAACCATACCTGCTCCAGCACCGGAAGCACAAGATAAATTCCTGCCATGGCACCAAAGGACAAAAGAAAGCTGCAGGAAAACAGGGCAAAGGGCTTTTGCAGTAAAATGATCACAGCCGCCAGAGCCAGTGCGTTTTTGCCATCATAGGTACGTTCCAGCAAGTCGGCGGCCAGCAAAAGGATCATCATAATGACAGCCCGGCTTGTTGAGATGCTGAAATCTGTCATCTGGCCGTAAGCAGCAACCAGAAGGATACACGCAGGGATTGCAATACGCTCCGGAACATACAGCTTTTTGAAAAGCTTTAGCAGTGCCATTCCAAGGATTGATACATGAAGCCCGCTGATGGCAAGCAGATGACCAATACCGCTTTCCTGATAGAGCTGCTGGATATTCATATCCAACAGAGATTTGTCCCCAAGGATCATAGCAGATACGATCCCGCTTTCTTTAGTGGGCAGACAGACCTGGTAGACACGACCTATTCTGTCCCGGATATGGTACAGCAGATTTTTTACGGGATGTATCGTGGGTTGAAGGATTCGGAAAGAATCTGACTGGAATTCATAGTAAATCCCCTTTTCTTTGTAATATTCCCGGCGGTCAAACATCCCCGGATTGGATGCGGATGCAAATTCCAGAAGCGTTCCTTTCAGAGTAAGAATATTTCCCGGCTGCAGGGATGGCTTTCCGGAAATGACAGTATACAGCTTTTTTTGTGGATAGATCTGATCGTTTCCAGTCAGATGAATACGACAGTTTTTCAGATATAAAACGGTACGTTCCTCTTTTCCTTGAGCCAGACAGATCCGGTCAATGGCTCCGGTGGCTTCTGCTGGTGTCTGATCCTCCCAGATCCCGTTAAAACAATAATACCGGGCATCATCCTTTTCAGAATAAATGGCCCGGTATAAAAGAAATAATATAGTTATTCCAAGAAAAATCCATAAAAATGGTCGTTTAATAGGCGTTCCTCCTATTCTTCCTCGACAATGTCCAGGTTGCGTTCAAAGGCAGAACCGAAATCAATGGTGTCATTATATAAGAGTACCTGTTCTCCATTAATACTAAACTGTACCTTGTTGATATTGGATAATTCTACAAGAGTATCCACAACAGAATAAATTGTGGTCTCTGCCGAAATATTGGTACGTTTTTTGAGAAATTCTTCGGAAAAATCTACATAACAGGTATTTTCCTTCACAGAAATCTTGTTAAGCTCTGTTTTTTCCGGTATGGTTGCCTTGATCTCGTCAGGATCCACACCATCGATGGAATAAGGTCCGCGTATCAATTGTTCTACGGCAAGCTGTTCCAGAGGGATGGTTGCATCATATGTGATGTCTACAGGGACCTTGACAAGGTGGCTTCCTGTTTTGTCGCTAAAATACATATTTAATGTGGCATTTTGTTTGTAGGTGGTTTCCCCGCCGGTGTTATCAATAAAGGAATCAGCAGTCATATAACCTACTGCATCCAGGTTGGAATCGGTCAGAGGCTGTCCGGCAACATAAAACTGTACGCTGCTGACCCCGCGGATCTGACAAAGTGTTTTTACAATGGCAGCCCGTCGGAGAATTTCAGATACGCCTTTTAATTTTCCGTATCCGGAACTCAGGTATAGAGACAGTTGTCCGGAATCCTCAAAGGTAGAATCGTCTACAGTAACATCGTCTGGTAGTGCCTTACGAAGTCCGATATCTTTTGGCTCTGATTGGAGTCTTGTCAAAAATTCATTGACCAGATCATCCCTTTTACGGGAATCCGGGGTATATTTTTCAAATCCAACCTTTGTTTCGTTGGCATCCGGACAAAATACGTAATAGCCGGTATATTCTTTTTCTTTGTGGAAAGAACATCCTTCGCAAAAGAGAAGTATCAAAAACA
>JBNMJP010000346.1:0-2098 GCA_050873905.1 Jutongia sp.
AAAAAAGGGTGATATCATGGTAGCCAACAAAAACTTTGGATGCGGTTCATCCAGAGAGCATGCACCGATCGCCATTAAGGCATCCGGCATCAGCTGCGTGATCGCAGAGACATTTGCACGTATCTTTTACCGTAACGCTATCAATATCGGACTTCCAATCATTGAGTGTCCGGAGGCAGCCAAGGAGATCGAGGCGGGAGATACCGTTGAGATTGATTTTGACAGCGGTGTGATCGTTGATAAGACAAAAGGAACACAGTATCAGGGACAGGCATTCCCTCCGTTTATGCAGAAGATCATTAAGGCAGAGGGATTGGTGAATTATATTAACAGTAACTATGCAGAGTAATCTGGGATAAGGAGAAAAAACATGGTATTTGGAGTAATTCTTGCCGGCGGTGTCGGCAGCCGTATGGGAAATGTTGAGAAGCCGAAGCAGTTTTTGAAGATCGGAGGAAAGCCGATCCTCATTCATACCGTAGAAAAGTTTTTGATGCATGATTCTTTTCAGGAGTTGATCGTGCTGACTCCGATGGAGTGGATCGAGCATACCAAAAACCTTCTGAAGAAATATCTGGGAGAGGCCGGAAGCAGTGTGAAGGTATTGAAGGGTGGTTCCACCAGAAATGAAACCATTATGAATTCCATCGCATACATTGAGGAAAACTATGGACTGGATGATGATACGTTGATCGTGACACATGATTCCGTTCGTCCGTTCCTGACTTACCGTATCATAGAGGAGAACATCAAGTACGGTTTACAGTATGGTGCCTGCGATACAGTGATTCCTGCAACCGATACGATCGTACACAGCGAGGACGGCACGGTCATCACATCGGTACCGGATCGTTCCAAGATGTATCAGGGACAGACTCCGCAGACCTTTGGGGCTAAGAAGCTTAAAGAGTTATATCAGTCACTCACAGAAGAGGAGAAGGAGATCCTGACCGATGCTTCCAAGATTTTTGTAATTAAGGGAGAGCAGGTTTATCTCGTAGAGGGTGAGGTTTACAATACCAAGATCACCTATCCTTATGATCTCAGAGTTGCAGAGTCTCTGCTGAATGACCAGAAGAACGGAAAGTAAGTGAACAGGAAATAGTTTGTGCCGAAGGGCAGAAAGGATTTTTATGTTAAATACGATATATCGTTTAGTGGCACCCAGAAGATTTGAAATTGCATTTCAGGATATCAGTCTTCAGGGAGATGAAGTGATTGTCAGACCGACGCATTTGTCGATCTGTCATGCAGACCAGCGTTATTACCAGGGAGCAAGACCGGCAGAGGTGTTGGCAAAAAAGCTTCCGATGGCATTGATCCATGAGGGGATCGGGGATGTAGTATACGATCCACAGGGAGTATTTAAGCCGGGAGACAGTGTGATCATGATCCCGAATACTCCGGTAGAAAAGGATGATGTGATCGCGGAGAATTATCTGCGTTCCAGCAAGTTCCGCGCCAGCGGCTTTGATGGCTTTATGCAGGAGCATGTTGTTCTGACCCATGACAGGGTTGTACCACTTGATCCTTCTATTGACAAAGTGATCGCTGCATTTACAGAGCTTGTCTCCGTAAGTATGCATGCAGTTCTTCGTTTTGACCGCTTTGCTCATAAGCGTCGTAATATTGTGGGCATCTGGGGCGATGGCAATTTGGGATATATTACCTCTGTTTTGTTTAAAGCAACCTTCCCGGACACACAGCTTTATATCTTTGGTGTCAGTGAGGAGAAGATGTCCTCCTTTACCTTTGCAGATGCAACCTTTAATGTCAATGACATTCCGGAGGATCTGTTGGTGGATCATGCCTTTGAGTGTGTGGGAGGCGCAGCTTCCCAGAGTGCGATCAATCAGATGATCGATCATATCCAGCCGGAGGGAACCATGTCCATTCTTGGTGTATCCGAGTATCCGGTACCGATCAATACACGTATGATCCTGGAAAAGGGACTGCGTATGTTTGGAAGCAGCCGTAGCGGCAGAGAGGATTTTGAGAGAACTGTAGCGCTGAATCAGAGCAATCCGGAGATTATCAATTATCTGAGTAATATTGTGGGTGCACAGGTTCCAATCCGTGAGATTAAGGACATGAACCG
>JBNMJP010000347.1:0-2086 GCA_050873905.1 Jutongia sp.
GGTGGTGCCTTTTTATATATCCTTTGATGGCGAGAACTACCAGAAGGAGATTGACGAGATCGGTATCCGTGATGTTTATGAGCGTATGGTGAAGGAACCGGATGTGTATCCGAAAACCTCCCTGCCATCTGTCCAGAATTTCGTAGATGCGTTTCTGCCACATGTGAAAGAGGGGCGTGGGATCATTTGTATGACCATCACCAACACCCTCAGCGGCGCATATAATTCCGCCTGCAATGCCAGAGAGATCATTCTGGAGGATTACCCGGAGGCACAGATCACTGTGATCAATTCCCTGGAGGCTACCGTATCTCAGGGAATGTATGCGATCGAAGCTGCAAAGATGCGGGATGCCGGTTATTCCTATGAAAAAACTGTAGCTGTGCTCAAGGGAGAAATGATGGACCGCGGCCGTATTTTCTTTACGGTGGGAGATCTTACGTATCTGCAGCACGGCGGCCGCATCGGAAAGCTTGCCGGTATGGCAGGCACCATGCTCCGCCTGAAACCAATGATCACCTTAAAGGACGGTTCCATTGATTCCTCCGGTGTTGCCCGCAGCCGCAAGAAATCCATGGCAAAGGTCATTGAACTCACAAAGCTTTATTTTGAGGAGAACCATGAGAATCCACAGGATTACATTTTCTCTGTGGGCTTTGGCTATGATGAGGCAGAGGGACATGAGTTCAAAAAAATGATTGATGAGATGCTTCAGGAGATGGGCGTTTCCGAGGAGTCCCGCATTGTGCAGATTGGTGCGACGATCTGTGTACACACCGGACCGTATGCTATCGGCGTGGGTGTCATGAAAAAGTATGAGGCATGTGCCGAGGCAGGTCTGACTCAGGAGGAAAGCCTGAAACGTTGTACTGCATAAACAACAAGTATTACAACGTATGTTTTAACAGAATATTTTGAAATTAACCGCTGATATTTTTGTGATATTCTTACAGAAGTGTCAGCGGTTTTTGTCAATTTTATCCCAAAATTGATAAGGAATCTATACTGTATGCGACCACTTTTCCAATTTATCAAAGAAATTTTGTTGGCAAAACCGCCGGAATACGGTATAGTAGATAACATGCGTGTATTATATTTTCAGATAAAAATATAATATATGCGGATTATTTACAGAAAAGAGGAAAGCTATGTTATCAACCATAGAACATATCAACAGTGTGATCAATAATTTTATCTGGGGTGTGCCGGCCATGATCTGTATTATCGGTGTGGGACTTGTCTTAAGCATCCGCACGGGATTCCTGCAGCTTCGCAAATTCCCCTATGCCATGAAGATTACCTTTGGCCGGATGTTCAAAAAGAAGGAAGCGGCCGACGGCGCATTAACGCCGTTTCAGGCAGTCTGTACGGCACTTGCCTCCACCGTGGGTACCGGAAACATTGCCGGCGTTGCCGGAGCCATCGCCATTGGCGGACCGGGAGCCGTGTTCTGGATGTGGGTTTCTGCACTTCTCGGTATGTGTACCAAATTTTCCGAGGTAACCCTTGCAGTTCATTTCCGGGAGACCAATGAGGACGGAGATCTGGTAGGCGGTCCCATGTACTACATAAAGAATGGTCTGAAAAAGCACTGGCACTGGCTCGCGTATTTATTCTCGGCATTTGGCGTCCTGACAGTATTTGGAACAGGAAATGCCACACAGGTCAATACCATTACCACGGCGATTGATTCCGCATTGAGCAGCTTTGGCATTATTTCCGGAGCTTCCGTGAAGCGTCTGAATCTTGTGATTGGAATTATTCTGGCTGTACTTCTGGCTCTGATCCTTCTTGGCGGTATCAAACGGATCGGACAGGTTACCGAAAAGCTTGTCCCATTTATGGCACTTTTGTATATCATGCTGGCACTTGGCGTCATTCTGATCAATATTCAAAATGTCCCATCGGTATTTCGTTCCATTATTCAGGGCGCCTTTTCACCGGCCTCTGTGACCGGTGGAGCGGTAGGAAGCTTCTTTCTCAGTATGAAAAAGGGTGTTTCCCGTGGTATCTTTTCCAATGAAGCAGGTCTTGGTACCGGTTCCATCGCCCATGCCTGTGCCGACACCCGGAAGCCGGTCAAGCA
>JBNMJP010000348.1:0-2084 GCA_050873905.1 Jutongia sp.
CGCAGTGCCACGACACAGACATGGCTGTGCGCGTGGGTGTGGGAGCGTTGAGACTGCTTATTGCTCAGGACCGTGCGAAATCCGATTGTCCCAGATAATTCCGGCAGCGACAAGAACAATACCGAGAATCTTTTTAAGACTGATATTCTGGAACATCAGCGCATCGAAGAGAATACCTGCGGTTAACTGACCGACCAGCAGGAGAATGGTGGATTCCATAACCTTGAGGTGAGAGAGCGTAATCATGGAAATAATAAACGCCACGATTCCGAATGCACCTCCAAGGTAAGCCCACCATGGTGCCTGACTGAAAGAATACAGATTTACGGAAAATCTGGAAGATACCAGCAGGAGTATAAAAGATAACACGCTGGCAACGATATAGTTAACAAGAGAACCGTTGTTTGTTCCCAGGTATTTGGTACAGCGGTAGTTGATCATTTTTGAAATGACGGTTGCACATCCGTTTACGAATGCCAGAGTAAGTACAAATGCCATGATAAAACTCCTTTCATGAAAGATTGATGATGATCAGGCCAACTAAGATCAAAGCAAAGCAGGGAAGACGCTTCAGGTTGAACGGAATTTTTGGAACTCCGAACCAGCCGAAGTGGTCGATCACTGCGGAGATCACAAGCTGTCCTGTGACGGAGAGACATGTCATTACGGAAACTCCGAGTGCTCCGATACAGTAACTGGAAGTGACAACCAGAAAGATACCAAAGAATCCGGCAGAATACAGGTACCATGGCATTCCGGAAATTTTTAATTTTTCATGACAGTACAGCTTCATGTACAAGATCAGAAGAATACCGCCGACTGCGTGAACGACAAGGCTCATGCCAAACATTCCCACATAATCTGTGAGCATACGGTTCAGACTGCCCATAGCAGACTGGCAGGCACCTGCAAACAGAGTAAAAAGTGCGTACATAAATATTTCCTCCTCCTAAATAGTGGATATTGCAAGAGTTTTGAACATCAAAAATTACCGGGCACAAAGTGAACAGTAACCATCAAAACATCATATCACGCTATTATACAAGAAAAAAATAGCACTTACCAGTCCTTTTGGTAAAATTGTCTGTGCTAAATGAAAGTCGTTTCTATATTACGGAAAAGCGGGCATTTTGTCTAAAAAAGGGTGGAAATTCTTATAAAAGTACGTTACAATGGGGATGTTAAACTAAAATACGGGTAAAACTCCCGTTATTCTGTTCAATAACACCAAAAAGGAGAGTTTAACTATATGAGAGCATGGGAGATGGCGCAGGATATTTTCTGGAATGCACAGCCTGTGATCCGGAGCGAAGAAGAGCAGACATGGACGGATAATGTAGATGTATCTGGTTTCTATGATGATAACCTGTCTCTTGACTGGGGCAGTAATGTACCCGGCTCAGGAGCACCGGAGAAAATCATGGTAGCTGCGGTTCAGGCTTTGGAGAACAGAGGATATCAGGTCAGTGAGAAAGGGTATCAGCTTTTGCAGGATGGGCTTTTGGCACATGCAAAGAAAGATTTTGTGAAGCTTCATCAGATTTCAGCTTTACTTCGCAGAGAGCTGGCAAATGCGGTAAAAGATGATACATCACCATACTGGAATTACAGATATTATCACTCCTTTGAGGAGTATGAAGAGCAGGTTATTTTTCCGGAGGCAGTTACGGTAGACTGCACAACTTCGGAATTTGAAGAGAAAATTCACGCAGGGTGGCTTGCACAGTTGATTGGCGGCGCCATGGGAACTATGGTAGAAGGCTATACCAGCGAGAATTTAAAGAAAACTTTTGGAGATGTAGAGGGATTTTTAAGAGAACCCAATACATATAATGATGATATAACCTTTGAACTTGCATTTCTGGATGCATTTTCAAAGAAAGGATATGAGGTCACATCAGAGGATATTGCGCTTGCCTGGGTAGGACTGATCCCGTGTGGATGGTCTGCCGAGGAGCTTGCTATCCGTAATATCAAGAATGGTATTTTTCCACCGGAGAGCGGTACACACTGCAATCCGTTTAATGAATGGATCGGAGCTCAGATGAGGGCCGGTGTATGTGGTATGACAGCACCGGGAAGAC
>JBNMJP010000349.1:0-2081 GCA_050873905.1 Jutongia sp.
GAAGTGCACAGTCCTATTGCATCTTTATGGCGGGGAACAGCTCCCGGGAAACCATGGAACGGTTAAATATTCTGGGAGGCTCCAATGATGGTTTTTATGTGGCAGAGCAGGACCTCAAGCTTCGTGGTCCGGGAGATCTGTTTGGAATCCGCCAGAGCGGAGAACTCAACTTTGCGCTGGCAGATATTTATCAGGATGCAGGAATCCTTAAGGACGCCAATGAAGCGGCAGCGATGTATACGAAGGACGATATTTTGAATCTGTGCAAGAAATATGAGGGGCTTCGGAAACGGATCATGGCATATACCGATGATATCTTTTTGTAGGAAATTTACGTCAACTGAGAGCTTTCATTTTTGCAGAGGGTACATTGCGGAAATAGTGTTGATATGGTAACATAAAACAGAGTAAATCGTGTGTTTGGCAGGAATACAGATAGAAAATGAGGATAAAGAGATGGTAGTAGATTTAAAAGAGAGCAGAGAAAAAATTGACAAGATCGACAGAGAGATCACCAGATTGTTTGAGGAACGTATGGAGGTGGCAAATGATGTAGCTGCCTACAAGCGCAGTACCGGCAAAAAGGTCTATGATCCGGAGCGGGAGCAGCAGAAGCTGGACACGCTGCGCAGTTATGCCAGTACGGAATTTAATGAGACAGCTGTAGAAGATCTTTTTCGTCAGATCATGTCTATCAGCCGCAAGTACCAGTATCAGAAGCTGGGACCGGGAGCGGCAACCATTCCATTTCAGCAGGTGGATGCGTTGGATGTGAATGAAGATACCAGAGTGGTATATTTCGGAGAGCGTGGAGCCTTTTCTGAGCAGGCGATGTTAGAATATTTTGGGGACAGGATCACAGCCTTTAACAAGACGACGTTTCGTGATGTTATCGAGACCGTAGCAAACGGTGAGGCAAAATATGGTGTTGTGCCTATTGAAAATACATCCACCGGAAGTATTACAGACATTTATGATCTGCTGGTAGAGCATGATATTACCATTGTGGCAGAGCATGTGGTTAAGGTAGAGCAGGCTCTTTTGGGAGTGCCGGGAGCAAAGACGGAGGATATCAAAGAGGTATATTCTCATCCACAGGGACTGCTGCAGTGTGCGCCGTTTCTGGAGGAGCACGGGATCCAGGGAATCGAGTATGCCAGCACGGCAGGGGCAGCCAAAAAGGTTGCTGAGGAGAAGGAAAAGACGCATGGAGCGATCGCCAGTACCAGGGCAGCAGAGGTATTTGGTCTGGATGTACTTCAGGAGCGGATCAATTATCAGAGTACGAATTTTACCAGATTTATTATCATTTCCAATCAGAAGGTGTTCTTGAAGGACGCCAACAAGATCAGCGTGGCATTTGAGGTAAAGCATGTGCCGGGAGCACTCTATAATATGCTGGCAAATTTTTATTATAACGAAATGAATCTTACCAAGATCGAATCAAGACCGCTTCACGGAAAGAAATGGGAGTATCGTTTCTTTGTGGATCTGGAAGGGAATCTGAATGAGTCGGCAGTAGAAAATGCACTGGCGACTATGCATGAATGTGCAAGTAATTTGAAAGTGCTGGGAAACTTTGAGACGAAATAAACAGGAAAATGGTGTAGAGATGAAAAAGGGACAGATTGTAGAAGGAATCGTAGAGCGTGTAGACTTTCCAAATAAAGGGACAGTAATCGTAGAGGAAAAAGCGGAGAACGGAGAAACAATAAAGCACCGTGTCGAGGTAAAGGGTGTGATTCCGGGACAGAAGGTGCGTTTATCCATCAAAAAAGCAAGAAAAGGCAAAGCAAAGGGAATGCTGCGGGAGGTTCTGGAAAAATCTTCTATAGAAACGGCAAAGCCGGAGTGTCCGCATTTTGGGACATGTGGCGGCTGCAGCTATCAGGCGATTCCTTATGAGAAGCAGTTGGAATTAAAGAAAAATCAAGTGCTGGATCTGCTGCACCCGGTATGTGACGGGATTTCTGATTTTGTATTTGATGGGATTTTGCCAAGTCCGAAACAGTGGGAATACCGCAACAAAATGGAGTTTTCTTTTGGGGATGAGGTTAAAGATGGTCCGTTAACTCTTGGAC
>JBNMJP010000350.1:0-2074 GCA_050873905.1 Jutongia sp.
ATATATGTGCCCGTGAAAAATATCATTTGTATGACGAAAGAGAACGTATGGTTATGGAAAGGAAAATGGACGAACCGTCACAAGGGGAAAAAGAAAACCGGATATTTATTTCAGGCAGACTAAGACATGCACTGGATGACTGTGCGCACAAGACGGCGACACTTGTGGTAGCGCCTACCGGCTATGGAAAGACTGTAGCGGTCAGGAGCTTCTGCGAGAGTGCCAACCAGCCAGTCATATGGGTCAATATCTATGACAAAAATCCATTTCATGTCTGGGGACGTTTCTGCTACATGCTGTTTCAGGATCCGGCTGTTGCCAAACAGTTTGAAAAATGGCCGTTTCCATCGGAAGGAGCCCAGAGGATCAATTTTGTGGCCCGTTTCGGAGAGGTATTGGAAAAGGGACCGGTGATCATTGTATTTGATGATTACCAGCTGATCCAGACACCGCAGATCGGTGAATTTTTCCAGTATATCACCAGAGAATTTGCCACAAAATTTCATTTGATCGTCATATCGCAAAAGCAGATCACGGATACGGAGGCTCTTGATTTTGCAACCGGAAAGATCAACCGGATCACATCGGAGGATCTGCGTCTTGGAAAAGAGGATTTTTCCGAGTATCTCAAAATATATGGGATTGAACTCAATCAGATAGAAAACAAAGCAGATCTGGAAGCTTTGTATGACAAATCCGAAGGCTGGATTTCCATGATCTATATTTCCGTGCTCAATTATCTGAGGACCGGAAAAAGCGATACAAGTGCGGATATGGAACATCTGGTCACCAGGGTTATTTACGAATCCTGTTCCAAAAATACAAGGCATTTTCTGTCCTTTCTGATGGGAATCCAGGATTTTACCAAGGAGCAGGCAGACTTTTTCAATGGTGGCGAGGACAGTCAGCCCTATCTGACAGAGCTTTTAGAGAATCATGCTTTTATCCGATACGATCAGGAGTCGGGACTGTATCACATCCATACGATATTTATGAACTGCATCCGCAAGCAGTTCCAGAAGCTTAGCATGGTGGAAAAATGCGTCCGGTATGAACGTATGGCGGAATACTATATCATGGCGCATGATTACAGCAAGGCCATGGCATGGTACGAAATGGCAGGCAACTACGAGGGTGTGCTGCGTACGATCGAGCTTTTTGATACCATCGGGGCACAAAATGAGGCTCGGGAGTTGTTTATCCGGTGCTTTGACCAATGCCCGGTTTCCCTGTTTGAGGATTATCCTCTGAGCCTGATTCTGTTTATGTGGCGCTTTTTCAACTATGGAGAAAGTGAGAGGTTAGACCGCTGCCGGAAGTTATTTGAACAGACCATCCCGCAGATACGGCTTGCAAAAGAGGACAAGGATTATCTTTGGAAGGCATATTATTTCTTCCTGTCCCAGAATGCATACAACGACATGGATCAGATGCTGTATTATCTCAAAAAAGCCTGTGAGTATTCCAAAAAAGAGCTGTCCGGCATTGACCGTTATGTACCGCGCAACTTTGGCAATCCTTCCGTTTTGCATATGCTTTACAGAGGAAATACACCCGAAGAAATGCTTCATAAGCTTTCTGTTCAGTTAGATGCATTTCATGAGCAGGGCTTTCATTCCCTGGATGGCATTTTGCAGCTTGCTAAGGCGGAGACCACATATTACAGGGCTGATTTTGACCAGGCAGAGATCTTGTGCCATGAAGCACTGAGGCAGTTCCGTATCCATGATCTTGTCTGCTACGAGATCAGTGTATATCATCTTCTTGCACAGATTTCTTATATGAGAGGAGATATGGATGCCATCAAAAAGTATCTGGCGGAAATGATCAGCGTTGTCTTAAAAAGAGGAAGTGACAATTCGCCGCTTGCATACACGGTGGATATGTGTGAGGCATATTTTTATGTCAATGTCAACTATCCGGAATATTTGGGAGAATGGATCGAGGACTTCGACCATACTCCGGCAGAGATCATGCCGCAGACAGAAGCCTATTCTTATATGCTGAGGGCTTCGATTGCACTGCATCATGAAAAATACAGGCAGGTGCTTTCTTATAAAGACTTGTTTTTATC
>JBNMJP010000351.1:0-2068 GCA_050873905.1 Jutongia sp.
CAATAAGTATCAGGATTGGAAGATAAAGCAGGATCAGTGCAAATGCAAGATAGATCCTGGATGCTACGTCCGTCACTTTCTGTTTTACCATATGCCGCTTTCCCCCTCCTCTCCATCAAAGAACCGGTAGATCACCATGCTGATCAGGATCAGAACCATCAGACTCAGGGAAAGACCGGAGCCCGCATGGATATCTGCATAACCGGAATTAAATGCCTGCTCGATCACATTTCCGATCAGATAAACCTTGCCGCCGCCCAGCATGGATGCAATGACAAATTCACTGATCGAAGGCACCATGACCATCGTGATCCCGCTGACGATCCCCGGAATGCTGAGCGGGATGATGATCCGACGCAGGATCGTCCCCTGTCCTGCACCAAGATCCTGTGCCGCGCTGATCACATCGTTGTCAATCTTAACAAGGGCGTTATAGATCGGAAGCACCATAAACGGCAGATAATCATAAACCGTACCTAAAATAACCGCCCACATCGTATTCATCAGATGAACTCTTCCAAAGCCAAGGGATGTAAGTATCTGATTCAAAATTCCATTGTTCAGAAGGATCAGCCGCCACGCAAGAGTACGAAGCATGAAATTCATCCACATCGGCAGAATAAAGATCATTACGATAAAGCTGTTCTTGTTGCTGGAATATTTACGCAGGATCAGTGCCAGCGGAAAGGACAGCACCAGGCATATCCCTGTCACCAGAAGTGACATTCCGATACTGCGTAAAAACGGCTTTCCATTGACCGGATCAAGGATCGCAGCCACATTGGCAAGTGTAAAGGATCCGTCCGATGCCGTAAATGCATTATATACAAGCAATATAAGCGGAACCACCGTAAACAGAAGCATCCACATCAGATATGGTCCCGCAAGAAGTTTTTTGCCTAATCTTCTCATGTCAATTCCTCCATTCCGATCTACTCGAGCGTACGCTCCTGCTCCTCATCCTCCGACTCCGGCTTATGCATGATCTGGATAATAAACGGATCTACCCAGATTCCCACCTCGGTGCCCGGCTCCTTCAAAACGGTGCTGTGAACAAGCCATTCAAAGCCGGCCGCCTGCACTTCCATCTCATAATGAACACCCTTGAAGATTGCAGAGGTCACGCGCCCGCAGATAATTCCCTTTGATGGTTCTGTCAATACAATATCCTCCGGACGGATCACCACATCCACCGGCTGGTTCCTGCCAAAACCCTCATCCACACAGACAAATTTCGTACCCAGAATATCCACCAGACGATCTTCTACCATTGTAGAATCAATAATATTACTCTCTCCGATAAAATCTGCCACAAATGCATTCTGCGGCTCATTATAGATATCCTCCGGCGTACCGATCTGCTGGATGTAGCCCTGATTCATGACCACGATCGTATCGGACATCGTCAGAGCCTCCTCCTGATCATGTGTCACATAAACAAACGTGATCCCGAGCTCATTCTTCAGACGGATCAGCTCATACTGCATGTCCTGGCGAAGCTTTAGATCCAGGGCTCCAAGCGGCTCATCCAAAAGCAGGACTCTCGGTTCATTCACGATTGCACGGGCGATTGCAATTCTCTGCTGCTGTCCGCCACTGAGCGAATCCGGCATCCGCTTCTCATAGCCGTCCAGATTGACGAGCTTCAATGCATATTTTACTTTATCTCTGATATAACTTTTGGACTTATTCTTGATCTTTAAGCCAAATGCGATATTCTCCTCAATATTCATATGGGTAAACAGTGCATACTTCTGAAAAACCGTATTGACCTGACGCTCATTGGGCGGCAGTGACGTAATATCTCTGCCCTCAAAGATCACTCTTCCCTTGTCAGGCGTCTCAAAGCCACCCAGGATGCGCAGCGTTGTCGTCTTTCCGCAACCGCTCGGTCCCAGTATCGTAAGAAATCTGTTCTCGTTTAAATATAAATTTAAGTCATCTAATATCACCTTATCTCCATAGCTTTTGGAGATACCAATCAAGTCTATCAATTTCTTTGCCATTTATGCCTCTTTTCTCTGCTATGATCCAGTTTTTTATACATTTCCCGCGTCATCTGCATAAC
>JBNMJP010000352.1:0-2058 GCA_050873905.1 Jutongia sp.
CAGCAATATCATTGAAGCGATCGTCTATCTCGGACAATCCCTGCACTTTAAGATCATTGCGGAATATGTAGAAACAGAAGCACAACGGGACAAATTAAAAGAACTGGGCTGCGATGCGTTCCAGGGATATTTATACAGCAAACCGATCCGGCTGAAAGAACTGCTGGAATGGATCAAAGAAAGAAAGGACACCTGATTCGGTGTCCTTTCAGACTGTAGACAAACGACCTCCACAAAGCATTGCTTTGTGGAGGTATTTTTTATCATTTTCAATTTTTAGTCATTTCAAATTCTATAAAATCATAAATATTCGCTATTCTATGCCGTCTGTAAGTTCCATTCCTGCTGGTATTTTGCCAGTTTCTTTAAATTCATGCACGCAAAAGTCAACGCGACTTTCATCTTCATCCGCGCTTTGCCATACATTTGGGTGTATCTGAATCCGTGGTTTTCTTTGGCTGTACCAAAGATTCTTTCTATCGTTTCTTTTCTATGAGAATACAAGGTTTTCATTCCAATAGTGTGTCGTATATCCTCACATGTATCCATGTACTCTTCCCACACATGCCTTGTTACCATTTTTTGATGATTTTTACTTGCCGTACACTGTGACAAATATTTACATCCTGCACATGTCTGACTACAACTCTTGTATTCTTTATATCCATCTCTGTTTGTTGTGCTATATTCCAATACATGATTAGCAGGACATATATAACAGTCATTATACTCATCATAAACATACTCATACTTCTTGAAAAAGCCTTCTTTTGTCATTGGTCTTTTATATGGGAACACTGGCTTTACACCATCATCCAGCAGAAGCTTTGCTATCGCTGGTGTTTTATAGCCAGCATCAACGATACAGTATTCCATCCCTTTATTTCTCAGTTTATCATACAGTCCTTTGAAAGTTCTGCTGTCGTGCTCATTGCCAGGATTAACTGTAAAATCAAGGATCCATCCGTTTTTATCACAGGCGGTCTCTATACCGTACGCAAATATATGTTTGTGTTCCCCTTTGCGAAACCATCCACTTTCAGGATCTGTTGTACTTACTTTTGTTGTTTTCCCATCAAGAGGAACATCATCCGTATAATCTTCGAACTTATCTCCCCCACCGGCTCCTGGTCTATGGTCGTCATCCTTATCCTTCAAAGGCTTTTTCCCATGCGCAGCCCTATCTGCAGCTATCTCTTTTTTGAGCATCTCCTCATAGAATAAGGCTTCCTTATGTGCGATGCGCCTCTGCATTTTTTTATTATTCGCTCTTGCTTTTACATGTGTTGCATCTACAAATACCTGCGTTGGATCTACAAGTTTAAATCTATAACACTCTTCAAGAATGTGCTGAAATATTTGTTCAAACAGGTCAGTATCTTTGAATCGTCTGGTATAATTCTTACCAAATGTTGAAAAATGAGGAACCGAATCGTAAAGTTCAAGTCCAAGAAACCAGCGATATGCCATGTTTACTTCAATGTCCTTAATAGTCTGACGCATACTTTTTATGCCGTAAAGATACTGAATAAGTGGAATTTTTATAAGAGTTACAGGATCGATGCTTGGACGCCCTGTTTCATTGGAATATTTATCAGAAACAAGGTCATAAATAAAAGACCAGTCAATTGCTTTATCTATAATTCTGAGCAGATGATTCTGCGGAACAAGATCATCTATACAGACAATCTGCATTTGTTTCCTTACTTTTTCGTTTTCTTTCGTCATCATATAAAAATCACCACCTGTTTTTGATAGTTTAATTATACCAAAAAAGTGGCTAAAAGTCGCATAAATGCTTTGTTTTAGCTAAAAAAGACAAAGTCCATGGCGTATGCCGTGGACTTTGTCTACAGTCTGAGAGGCTGTCATAAACAGCCTCTTTTTTATGCAGGGAAATATATCTGCGTGTAACGATATGTTTATTGGAACGATTGTTTCATTAACGGGAACACCGGAACTGTAATTCTTCCCAGCGTCTGTCTACTTCTGCCTGGAACTGTTCAATTAAGTGCTCATTTCCCGGCTTGAATAAATGCTTGAAGCGTCCCTGTTTTC
>JBNMJP010000353.1:0-2043 GCA_050873905.1 Jutongia sp.
CGAGCCTCTGTTTTATCCTACTAGAGGCGGTAACGAAGATTGTAAACTCCCTCTTATTTTATGAAACTTTGATTCCGGAAATATTTTTGAATAAATAGCCATAAAAAGGCAGAAAATGATAATGAAATATCATATTATCATTTTCTGTCTTTTTTAGTTATAGAGACGCAAGGGAGGAAGCAATGGAAGAAAATATCAAGGAATATGGAAATATGATGCTGCAGGATGAAAAAGGACATAAGATACAGATGATCTCCATCATTGGGGAGATTGAGGGACATGAATGTTCCTCAAATACGACGAAGACGACGAAATATGAGCATCTGTTGCCGATGCTGGCGTCTTTAGACTGTACCAAACAGGTGGATGGGGTGCTGTTTGTGGTTAATACCATCGGAGGAGACGTGTCCTGTGGCCTTGCATTGTCGGAAATGATCGCATCCCTGTCCAAGCCATCGGTTGCTTTGGTGGTGGGAGACAGCCATTCCATTGGTGTTCCTCTTTCTGTGGCAGCGGATTATACGGTGATCGCACCGTCGGCAACGGTCATTATCCATCCGGTACGCATGAGCGGTCAGGTGCTGGGAGCCCCACAGACATATGAATATTTTCAGTTGATCCAGGACCGGATCACGGGATTTATTGCGGATCATTCCGGAATTCCACAGGACAAGCTGGAGAGCATGATGGTAAAGCCGGGAATCCTGACGAGGGATCTGGGAACGATCCTGGTGGGAAAGCAGGCGGTAGAGTGCGGTCTGTTTCAGCAGGTGGGAGGCATGCATGATGCGTTAAAAAAGCTGGGAGAGTTGATTGGAGAAGGAGCAGAATAGAAAAGAAAACAGATCAGAACAGTGGAGTGGACCTAGGATGGGTAATGTTATTGAAATGTGCGATAATGTTTGATATGATTTCTGTAATGATTATTGGAAGTACCGGAATGAAAAGGTTTTCGCATTTCGTATAGAATTTATTAGATAGAGAGGTTTCACATGCGGATTGCTTTAGCACAAATGAAAAATATAGGAAGTATGCAGGATAATTTGGACAAAAGCATAGAACAAATACGGGAGGCAGCCCAAAATAACGCGGATCTGATCTTGTTTCCGGAGGTTCAAATGACAGAATTCTTTCCGCGATATAAAGGAAGAGATGCGTCACAATATCGTTTGAAGATTGATTCGGAGGAGATTAAAAAGCTTCAAAATGCCGGCAGGGAATGTTCCATTATGACCGTGCCCAATATTTATCTGGAAGAAAACGGGAAAGCATATGACGCAAGTCTATTCATCGGGCGGGATGGTGAGATAAAAGGGATTCAGAAAATGGTTCATGTTGCGCAGGCGTATCAGTTTTATGAGCAGGATTATTATACACCTTCGGACGATGGATTTCAGGTGTTTGATACAAGCTTTGGGAAAATAGGAATTGTTGTATGCTTTGACAGGCATTACCCGGAGAGTATCCGGACGGAAGTTCTTATGGGGACGGATCTTATACTGATCCCTACTGTCAATACAAAGTCAGAGCCATCCGAGATGTTTGAATGGGAGTTAAGGGTCCAGGCATTTCAAAACAGTGTTATGGTTGCAATGTGCAACCGAGTCGGACGCGAGGGAGATATGGACTTCTCCGGGGAGTCGATCGTGGTGGATGCCAATGGAAATGTGGCCGCAAAAGCAGGAGATCAGGAACAGATCCTATATGCCGATATTGACTTGGCTGAATCTGGGAAGATCAGACGCAGCAGACCATATACGAGCCTTAGAAGAAAAGAATGGTACCTATAATATTGATCATATATTTCAGAGTTTTGTGAGATAAAATATGGAGATATATTGCTGATAGACAATAGGAGAAATAAGCGTTTTAAGATAAGAACCGCCGGATGTCTGCATTTCTGCAAAGCATCTGGCGGTTCTTAGAATATAAAATATATCTGATAAGTTTCGTTTGTTAGAAACTATATCCGGTGTGCGATGGTAAAGACATGGAATTAGTCATCATCCTCATCTTCGTTACCGGTAGGATAGAGGATGGTAC
>JBNMJP010000354.1:0-2042 GCA_050873905.1 Jutongia sp.
ACGGTGAACTGACCGACGCCTTCGATCACATGAACCATCGCATCGCCGGTAGAATCGTGCGTGCTGATCTCCTCACCTTTGGAGAACGCAAACAATGTCAAGCTGACTGCCTTATTCTGGGCGAGAGTCTTGCTGACGATCTGTCCCGGTGCTGCTGTGATCTGAGAAGCAAGGTTTAAAACTTTTTCATGGTCGATATTTTTGATAAAAGCCATTTTTCTTTTTCCTTTCCGTCCGGATCTTACCATGATCCGTCTCGTGACATACTCCCACCACTTAGCTCACGCTTGAAGTGGGGGCTTCTCGTTCGATTGCCCCGTTGGGCAAAGCATTCACGAGCGATCCCCGTGTGTCCCACGGTTCTTTTTGGCTGATATCTTTTTATGATGCTTTTTCGCTTTTTTCTAATATGATCCCGGATATTCTCAAACCTTCCCGGCAGATATTGACCGCCGCATTTTCATCACGGTCCATCCGGTTTCCGCAGTTACAAAGATATACCCGCTCTTCCAGTTTCAGATCATGTTTTATTTTTCCACAACAGCTGCATGTTCTGGAACTGGGATACCAGCGGTCGATGCGGACAAGCTTCTTCCCTTCCCGTTCCAGTTTATACTGCAAAAAATCTGTGAACATTCTCCAGCCGTTATCATGGACACTTTTTCCAAAATGATGTTCCCCGCTCATCGTCTTCAGATCCAGATCTTCGATGCATACGATATCATAGAAATTGGTTATCTTTCTTGATTCTTTATGCAAATAATCTTTTCTCTGGTGAGCGATATGTGTATGGATCCGCGCCACTTTTTTCTGTTGTTTTTTGTAACGATTGCTCCCCTTCCGGCAATGACTCAGTTTTCTCTGCGCTTTCGCCAGTTTTTCCTCGCTGTTTCTGAAATAGTGCGGATAACCTGCATGTTTTCCATTGGAATCTACATATAGTTCTTTCATGGAAAAGTCGAGTCCGACGGCCTGCCTTATGTTCCTTATTTCCACTGGCTTTTCTTCACAAAAATACAGAAGAGAAACATAATACCGCCCATCAGCTTCCAGACAGACGGATGCACCTTTCAGGCAGGCATCTTCCCGGATCTTACGATGCTGCCGGATCCGGATCCAGCCTGCCTTTGGGAGCTTCAGCTTCCCATCTTTTAACAGGATATTTCCATTGACACTGTTTGTGGTATAGCTTTTAACAGGATTCTTTTTTGACTTGAATTTCGGAAAACCAAACGATGGATCCCTGAAAAAGTTTTTATATGCAATCTGTAGGTGCAGCTGGGCATTGCACAGAGCAAGGCTGTCCACTTCTTTTAGCCATGGAAATTCTGCCTTATATTTTGCCGGAGCGACCTTTAGATTTTTTCCGGTCTTTTCATAGCATTCCTTCTTTTCTGCCAGCATCCGGTTATATACAAACCTGACACATCCAAATGTTTTTGCAAACAGTTCCTGCTGTATTTTATTGGGATAGATCCGAAACCGGTATACTACGTTCATGTTTTTTCTCCCCCTGTGTCTCGATGTACTGACGGATCACTTCGATCGGAGCTCCGCCGGCACTCAGGAGGCAGAAGCTCTGACTCCAGAACATTTCCTTCCAGAGCTTCTGCCGGATCTCCGGATACTCTTTTTTGATCAGACGGCTGCTGGCACTTTTATAGGCATTGATAAATTTACTGAGTTCCGACTTCGGATGGGCACGGAACATGATATGGACATGGTCCTCATCGTGATTCCACTCTTCCAGGGTGATATGATATTTGGGCGCGATATATTCAAAGATTTCTCGTGCGCGACCCGAGATCGGATCATTCAGGACCTTTTTCCGGTACTTTACGACCAGAATCAGATGATAATAGAGTAAAAATACTGAATGTGCATTATTGTCAAGTTCTCTCATATTTATCAGCCTTTCTTTTTATTTCGACTGATTTAATTATATCACAAATGAACTTAAATGAAAAACTAAATTCCGGGCATGGATCTCCCCTGTAAATTGCAGAACTAAATTCCATTTTGTTCCTTAACAACTTCATATA
>JBNMJP010000355.1:0-2040 GCA_050873905.1 Jutongia sp.
AGGTACCTCTGTTCCTGCAATGGGACAAGCGTTGGGGTTATGAATCCTATGGCAGCAGTATCATAGGTCTGGCCGGTTGTGGCCCCACCTGTCTGTCTATGGCTTACGTGTATTTTACCCGAGATCTGAACGGTACTCCCCGGGAAATTGCTTCCTATTGTGAAAAGAACGGTTACTATACCGCAAGTGGCACCAGCTGGTCCCTGTGGACGGAAGGTCTGTCGGCTCTTGGATTGTCCGGCAAAGAACTTCCTCTGAGCGAAAACAGTATAAAAAAAGCCCTGAATCAGGGCAATCTTATCGTATGCAGCATGCGACCGGGGGATTTCACCACCTCCGGTCACTATATCCTGCTCTATGATTATGATGACACAGGCTTTTGTGTCAAAGATCCCAACCGGGTGAGCAACAGTTCCCATACCTGGGACTATGCCACTCTTTCCCCACAGATCAAGAACCTATGGGCTATCAGCCCCACTGGTTTTTAACAATATCCGCCAGGATCTTGGCCGTGCCGTCGATGCCGAACCGGCTGCTGTCGATCATGAGATCCTTGTGGTCGAAGACGCTCTGCCATCCGGGGATATAGGCCTTGTGGTAACGGTTTCTGGCTGCATCCACATCCCGCATCATCTTTTTCGCCGTCTGAGGATCCATCTGCAGATTCTCCACACAGTTTTTCAGTCTTGCCTCATCGGGAGCGTAGACATACACATTCAGATGATTCGGAATATCCTCCAGAATATAATCCGCACAGCGTCCCACGATGATGCAGGAGCCTTTTGCGGCGAAATCCCGGATGATGTTCTTCTGTGTATAGAAGATCTCATCTTTTAGACTGGACATTCCCATGCCCAGGGGATACTGTCTGCGGAAAAAAGTGGACTTCATGCTCTCTTCCTCATCACTGATGACGGAGACCGGCAAACCCATCCTTTTTGCAGTAGCCTCCACAATATCTCTGTCCAGGAATTCAATTCCCAGCATCTCCGACAGTTCCTTTGCAATGGAACGTCCCATACTTCCGAATTGTCTTGAAATCGTAATCACATACTGTTCCATAGAAATCCTCTCTTCTTTTCCTATCTCTCATTTTGCCTGTTTTCAGATGCGCAAACAGCTATTTTCAAGCGCCAGCCCGACAAGATCCGGTGAAAAAATGCAGTGTATCCACTTAATCCGCCGTCACACGTACGGGTCTCTTCCTCCGTTTCTGCAGGGAACGCACCACGCAGGACAATGTGTAATTGATAATAAAATAGATCAATGCAGCGACACCAAACAGGACAAAGACATCCGATACATTTACGTTACCGGTGCCATTGTAGCGGCTGGCCGCGGAAAGCAGCTGCTTGGTCCTTGCCATCAGCTCAATGGTGGCCACATTTGCCAGATAGGACGAGTCCTTGATGGTGGTGATGACCTGGCTTAACAGGGTAGGAATGACATTCCGGTAAGCCTGAGGAAGGATAATGTAGATCATGACCTGCACTACGTTGAATCCCTGTGCGTGTCCGGCTTCAAACTGGCCGTGAGCAATGGAATTCAATCCGCCGCGGATGATCTCTGCGATAACGGAAGAAGTAAACAGGATCAATGCTACTGCTGCCTTGAACAATAGCTTCGTCTCTACCGTAGTCAGTCCGAATAATTTCCGGTTGAACAACGCGGGACAGGGACAAAATACCAGGCAGATAAAAATCCACAACAGTAACGGGGTATTTCGAAATACTTCTATGTATACGGTAGCAATAATTCCGAATATTTTCGTCTTTTTTCCTGTACAATAGTTTCTGCACAGCGCCAGTACCGAACCAATGACGATTCCCAGTACCACGGCAATCAGCGCAATGATCAGGGTGAATACTGTGCCTTTTAAAATATAGGCCATGACGCCTTTCTGACCCAGGATGGAAAAGCTTGCTTCCAGATTACTCATTGTCCGTCACCGTCCCTTCTGTTCTCTGAAACGTCACCCGCTGGTCTCTTTTCTTCAGATGAATCTCCCAGACACTGGCTGTCTTGGAAAGAGGGTAACAT
>JBNMJP010000356.1:0-2039 GCA_050873905.1 Jutongia sp.
CTTCCTTAATCCTCTGCGCCAGATAATCCTCTCCTTTGGCAAGCACCACCGGTGCCGCGCTCACTTCAGCATCATATTTTAAGGCAACTGCCAGATGCGTCGGGTTCGTGATGACAACATCCGCCTTGGGAACATCCTGCATCATTCGGCGCTGCGACACTTCCTGCATCTTGCGTCGCTGACGTCCCTTGATCTGCGGATCTCCTTCGGTATTCTTATACTCATCCTTCACTTCCTGCTTGGTCATCTTCATATCATCATTAAATTTAATCTTCTGATACGCGAAATCCGCGATGCCGACAACCAGATAGACCAGACTGATTTTCAGGCCAACATCAATGATCAGTGTACCGACCAGTGCCACTGCCTGGTTCAAAGACAGATCATAGAGAATAAACAGATCATTCACCCTGTCTTTTAAGGAACTGTATGCAATATAACCGATCAAACCAATCTTAATGATAGAAAGCAGAAGCTGAAACAGAGAATCTTTTGAAAAAATACGCTTAAACCCGTTAATCGGATTAAACTTACTAAGTTCCGGTTTCATCGGCTTCGTCGAGACCTTCCATCCAACCTGCACAATGCTGATCAGGATCGTGATAACGAAACCGAATCCGAAGAATGGAAGCACAATCAAAAGCCAGCGTATAATAACGTCAAAAAACAGGGATGACACTGCCTGTGCCGACAATGCTCCCTCGTTCATTTTTACAAAATCTGCCATATTATTATAAATCCTCGGGAAAAGATTGATCATGCTCTCCCCCACATAGGAAATAAATATTTTCAGGCACAGGAACAATACGATCAGGCTGAATGCTGCTGTAAGCTCTTTGCTTTTGGCAACCTTGCCTTCCTCACGGGCGTCCTTTAACTTCTTGGCAGTCGCCGGTTCGGTCTTCTCTCCGCCCTCGCCGTCCTTGGCAAACCACTGCAGATTCCATTTCATTATTTGATTGTCTGAATAGTTATCGCTAATACATACCTTCGGCAATGAGTCTCACCATCAACTTTATCTCTTTTAAAATCATATTTGCTATATCCGGTAACAAAAATACAGTCAAAAAAATCACAAGAAATCCAACCAGAACCTTAAGCTGCATACCAACCGAAAACATATTCATCTGTGGCGCAACCTTTGCCATAATTCCAAGCACACAGTTTAATATCATAATACAGGCAAAAAACGGAAGAAAAATCCGAAATCCAAGCACAAAGATATCTCCCATATACTGAGCAGAAGTATTCAGCAGATGATCCCAGTCAAACGCCTGTCCCGCGATCGGGATCACGCTAAAGGAATCTGCAATTGCCTGCAGCAGATAGGTGTGCAGATTCGATGTAATGAGCAGGATCATAACCATGTAATAATAAAAATTACCGGTCAGCGTAACCTCAGTTCCCATGTCCTGATTGAACTCAGCCGCCATAGAGAGACCGATATCCATATCGATGACGCTACCTGCAAACAAAACAATAGAATTACAGATATTTGCAGCAAAACCAATAAGCAGTCCTGTAATTCCCTCTTTCAAAACAACGACCGCATAACCGACTACACTTTCATAAGTAAGCTCCGGTCTGGCGACCACACTATATAAAAGAATCGAAGTAAAAAACGACAGACCAATCTTCACCTGATTGGGAATTCCTGTCTGTCCTAAAAGTGGCGCTACATACACAAAGCAGCTGACCCGCACCAGGATCAACAGAAAATATTCAAAATTATCCAGAGTAAATGTAAAGTTAACCATGAAACTATCCTAAACTCAGGTAATAACTGAAATTTGACCATAATCGTTCAATAAAACTCGACATATTGTTTAACATCCATGATCCGCAGATCAACATCGTCACAAATACACCGAGAATCTTCGGAACAAAGGTAAGTGTCTGTTCCTGAATGGATGTCACCGTCTGAAAGATACTGACAATCAATCCAATGATCCGCGATACTAAAAGAAGCGGCGCTGATGTAATAATGATCGTATAGATGGCATCTCTTGCAATATCAAGTACTGCACTCTCTGAAATCA
>JBNMJP010000357.1:0-2029 GCA_050873905.1 Jutongia sp.
GATGGTATCCATGAAGGAATCATTTCAGAAACAGACTGGGAGCTGGCACGTCAAAAACGGGAAAAAACAGGTGTAAAATATGAAAAGACACATAGCCTCGATCATGAGCATATTTTATCCGGAATATTGAGATGTCCGTTATGTGGAAGCGGTATGTATGGGAACGTGAACCGAAAGAAAAAGAAAGACGGAACCTTATATAAGGATTATTTCTATTATGCCTGTAAACATCGTCGTCTGGTAGACGGTCATAAATGTGGATATCGTAAACAATGGAGTGAGGAGAAGATTAACAATGCAGTGGAAGAGGTTATTCGGAAGCTGGTGAAGAATCCTAAATTTGAAGAAGCAATTCTGAATAAAATTGGTTCAAGAATAGATACAGAAGAAATAGAAAAAGAGATTGACGGATTGGAAAAGCAGCACAGGCAGCTGACCGGAGCAAAAGCAAGA
This sequence comes from Jutongia sp., assembly GCA_050873905.1. Lineage (GTDB taxonomy): Bacteria > Bacillota > Clostridia > Lachnospirales > Lachnospiraceae > Jutongia. Next base: position 454 of record JBNMJP010000357.1, read on the forward strand.
CTTGGACAGCAGATGGACAGTCTGGATATTATGGATAAATTTTATGAGAAGAAATATCAGGATATGGAGACAAGGTTATACCGTCTGTACGATGAGATCGAAGGCGTGGAGAACAGTATAGAAGAAGTTAAGAACCGCCTGCTGAATATCCAGCAACAGAAAATATCAGAAGAAAACGTCTATCAATTTCTTTTATATTTTGATAAACTATATGATAAGTTCACCGATCTGGAGAAGAAAGAATTTCTTAACAGCTTTGTAGAACAGGTGGATATTTATGAGCAGGAGCAGCCGGATGGCAGATTCCTGAAGCACATAAAGTTCCGTTTTCCGGTGTATTTTGGAGACAGGGAAACACAGGAACTTTGTTGGGACAACGAAAGTACCGTTGAGACTGTAGTATTGATGTCACGAAAAGATAAATAACATCCAGAAAGTGGCGTATTTCCGGGCTTTTTCGGAAGTTGGGATTGGAAGCCTAACTCCTGAAAAGGCTCAGTTGTTTTATATGGAAACATATCTACTGCAAAAATGTGTGTCAGGTTGTGACCTCGGATTAGATAACGCAAATTGAGTGAGTGGTTTAGATGTCAGTCATTTTTGAGAAAGAGCTAAAAACCGGCAACAAGTCCGGCAACTCGATACTAAGGGCATTTTAGGACAGTGGAATAGATGTTAGGAGGATTAATGTTTTGGGACGGATATTTGATTTTAGAGGTACAGTTTGAAGATGGCAATCGTGCAGGGCAGAATGTGAGATTTTCACTACAAATGTGTCTTGAAAAAGGTTTGTTGCAGTTGGTATAGGTGATTTTATGGATATCAAATATGAAATTATTGAAGAAATAGGAGTTCTTTCTGAAAATGCAAAAGGATGGAGAAAAGAGATCAATGTTATCTCTTGGAATGGAACAAATCCTAAGTACGACATTCGGGATTGGGCTCCTGGGCGAGAGAAGATGGGAAATTGTACAGCAATCCTTTGATGCACAGGCAATATAACCAAGCCGAAATTATGACAAAGGAAGGAGACGCTTCATTTGGCAAAGAAAAAAGATGAGATAACCATCCGCTCAAGCGCAGCGGAATACCTGACCTATGTTGCCTCTGTAGGTGATCAGCAGGACGGCATAGAAATGCGCTATGAGGATGAAAATATATGGCTGACACAGAAGATGATGGCCACATTGTATGATGTTGGTTTACCAACGATAAATGAACATATAAAAAAAATATACGCGGATAGTGAATTGGAAGAGGCCGCAACTATTCGGAATTTCCGAATAGTTCAAACCGAAGGTTCTCGTCAGGTCACACGCGATACCAAGCACTATAACCTTCAAATGATCATTGCTGTAGGTTTCAAGGTCAATTCCGAGCGTGCGGTACAGTTCCGTAAATGGGCAAACCAGATCGCTAAAGACTACACCATCAAAGGCTGGGTGATGGATGATGAAAGGCTGAAGCGAGGAACGTATCTGACTGAAAAGTATTTTGATGAACAGTTAGAGCGTATTCGTGAGATCCGTGCGAGCGAAAGAAAGTTCTATCAGAAGATCACCGATCTGTATGCTAC
>JBNMJP010000358.1:0-2024 GCA_050873905.1 Jutongia sp.
ACACTGAATCTGGATAAGTATCCCGGAGAGGATTACTATTGTGACGGCAGTGTGGAAGACGAGATCTTAGAAATTGTAAAAAAATACAGTACCGTGGAATACGACCGGATCATTGCGGAGAGAAAAAGCTGGCCGATACTGTATCATTTGTCTGCACTCAGAGAGAATATTGTGGATTTCCTGCCGATGAAAAAAACGGACAAGGTGTTGGAGGTAGGCAGCGGATGCGGAGCCATTACAGGAGCGTTATCCCGGAAAGCGGCGGAAGTAACCTGTGTGGATCTGTCGAAAAAGCGCAGCCTGATCAATGCATACCGTCACAGTGACTGTGAAAATGTGACTATCCATGTAGGCAATTTTACCGATGTGGAACCGGATCTGCCGGCGGATTATGACTATATCTGTCTCATTGGTGTATTCGAATACGGACAGGCATACATAGGTGGGAAAACGCCTTATGAGGATTTTTTGAAAATTCTGCAGAAACATCTGGCGCCGGGCGGCCGGATCGTGATCGCCATAGAGAATAAATATGGGCTGAAATATTTTGCCGGCTGTAATGAAGACCATCTGGGCAGCTGGTTTTCCGGTATTGAAAATTACCCTGATGGCGGCGTGGTCCGGACTTTCTCCAGAAAAAAGCTGGAACGGATCTTTGATGCCTGCGGTGTGAAGGAGCGCAGTTTTTATTATCCGTATCCCGACTATAAATTTATGACTACGGTTTACTCGGATGCATATCTTCCGGGACGTGGAGAACTGTCAAATAATCTGCGGAATTTTGACCGTGACAGAATGCTGTTGTTTGATGAGAAGAGCGCTGTTGACGGAATTGTGGCGGAAGGACTGTTTTCAGTATTTTCTAATTCCTATCTGGCTGTGATCGGCAAGCCTTTTGACCTGAAATATGTCAGATATTCCAATGACAGGGTGGAGCAGTTCAGGATCCGCACAGAGATCCTGAGAGATGAACAGGGGCAGTGTGCTGTACGGAAATATCCGTTGACCAAGGAGGCACAAGCGCATGTACGCCATATGGCAGAGGCTTATGAGAAACTAAAGAAACGTTATGAGGGAGGACGCCTGGAGGTCAATGTCTGTCATCCGGGGGAAGAAAACGGTATTCCTTATGCGGAATTTGAATTTGTACCGGGCAGACCGTTGTCGGAACTGATGGACGAATGCCTGGACAGACAGGATGTGGAGGGATTCCACAGCCTGTTTGCGGAGTATCTGGAGAGAGTCGGCTACGGGGAAGAAGTTCCGGTATCGGATTTTGACCTGATTTTTGCCAATATTTTAGTGGACGGAGACCGCTGGACACTGATCGATTATGAATGGACCTTCGATCGTGCCATAGAGACGAATGCATTGGCGTTCCGGGCAATCTATTGTTATGTGCTGGAGGACGAGAGACGCAACGCACTGGAACTGGACCGGATCCTGGACCGTCTGGGCATTACGGAGAGTGTGGCGAGACAGTACAGAGAGCAGGAGATGGAGTTCCAAAAATTCGTGACCGGACAGAAATTATCCATGGGGGAGATCCGCAATCTTTTAGGCGGCGAGATTTATAAGCCCGCGGAGTGGATCGGACGTTTCCGACAGACGGAAGGCGAGCTCAGGGTACAGATCTATGAAGACAATGGTCAGGGATTTTCCGAAGAGAATTCCTATTTTCCGGAAAATGTCTATGCAGAGGAAAAACAGGCGCTCTTTACGGTAAATTTTGACGGCAATGTCCATAATTTACGCCTGGATCCGGTCATGTGTGCCTGTGTCTGCAAGATAGCCGAACTGACAATGAATGGTCAGCCGGTTCCCGTGCAGGATAAGAAGCTGTTTACAACAAACGGAAAGATCATGAAATCCGAAGATGGGGCAGAACACCCCAGTATCGTATTTCCTACGGACGATCCCAATATGACGATCCGTGTGGATGCACTGGACAGAAGGGCTGAGAATGTTCTGCAGGTGAAAATGGAGATCGTACCGATTCCCATGAGCATTGCAAAGGACATGGC
>JBNMJP010000359.1:0-2019 GCA_050873905.1 Jutongia sp.
GCAGAGTGGAGGATTTTATCGAATATCTGGAATCTCTGCAGTCCAAAGCGATGGAGCTTGGGGCTGCTTTTTATCAAAAGAAGTTAGAACCGGAATTTACAAAGATCAGCAATTATCTGTGTGGACAGCTTAAAAGCATGGACATGACAATGTCTCAGTTGGAGGAGCAGAAGGATGCTTTGGAAGGAGAGATTACAGAGCTTGCTCAAACGGTGGATAGTGAGATGACCCGGTTTGAAAAGCAGATTCCACAGTTGGTTCAGGAGATTGCGGGAGATGTTCAGGCAGCCTTAAGTGAGCATCTGGAGGAATATGTATTTAATCTGATCCATGAGACTGACATCTCCTCTTCCATACAGGAAACGGTGAGAAATGCAATGGAAAGCTCCTATGAGGAACACGTTGTGGGAGAGATGAAGAAGCATTTGGAAAAAATCTCAAATTCTATGTCTATGGGAAGTGCCAATGCAGCGGCAACTCTGGCAATTGACGTGGACAAGGTATGTGGCAAGGAAATTTCCGGTGTGAGCCGTGCGGTGATCGATGTGGCAGCAGTGCTTCTGACCGGTGGCGGGATTCTTGGGGGAATTATTGCGGATGCGGTCATCAAATTCCTGAATCGAAAAAATCAGGAGAAACGGGAGGAAGCAGAGCGGAAAGTGCGTCAGGGACTGACGGAAAATGTATTTCCTTCCATCGACAGAGAAATTACCAATCAACTGGAAATCAATTTGCATCAGGTACTGGAGGAGGTTCGTGCATCTGTGAAAAAGGATGTCGATGAGCAGATCGGGGTACGAAAGAAAGCATTGGAGGATGTGATCCGTCAAAAGGAATTACAGGATACACAGCGTGAGGAGAAGCGGCAGGAGATCACACAGGATCAGGAGGTCATCGAGGGTGAATGGAGAATGATCTGTGAATAAGCATGGGAGGTAAACATTATGGGATACAGCGAAGCAGATATAGAGCATATTGGATGGAATTATGAACAGCTCCGGAATATTGTACGTCCGGAGTCGGAGGAGGGACTGGATGAAAAACGGAAGCTGCAAAGCGTAGAGAAGATCATCCATACGGAGATTCCGGAATTATTAAAGAAGGTGGCACCACCGGATATTTATAATCTGAGAGAGGACTTCGAGGCAGAGTACGAAAAGTTTAAGGACTTTATTATATACAAAGCTCTGATCGGCAAAAAGATCATCGGTCTCGGAGGGGGCTTCTCCAGTGGAAAATCTACTTTTTTAAATTGTCTGATGGGACAGGGAAACATTCTGCCGGAAAATATAGACGCATCCACGGCAGTACCTACCTACATTGTACGGGGAAAAAGCAATCAGGTTAAGGCGGTCAATATCTTTGACGCATCGATTCGCTTAGAGCTTTTTGCAATCAATCAGATTGCCCATGGCTTTGGCAAAGTCGGGGAGGATCCTGCGCAGCAGACAGATGCCGTGAAGCTGGGTCACTTGCTCAAAAATATGTTCTTTGAGACGGAGCTTTTGAAATACGATAATCTGACATTTCTGGACACACCGGGATACTCAAAGCCGGATTCGGAATTCTATTCGGCAAAGACCGATGAACATATCGCAAGACAGCAGCTTAATACGGTAGATTATATTTTATGGTTTCTGCCGGTGGAGGACGGCGGTGCTCTTACAGAATCGGATATTAAATTTATAAAATCACTGGACGGATCCATTCCGATCACGGTTATCTGCAGTAAGGCACAGCGAAGAACGGAAAAGCAGAGAGAGGCTATCCGGAAAAAAATTGAGGAACAGATTGCTCTACATAAGCTTCCAATTAAAAATGTTTATTTCTTTGACCGGGAGATACAGGGGGAGTTAGACAGTGCAAAAATATATGAACTGTTTGACCGGTTGGATCAGCAGCCCTATGAAGAACGTGTTTTTGCAAAGCATTTTAAGCGCATGTTTTGGAACTGCCGGGAATATTACCGGAGCAAAAAAGAGGAAAATGACAGAGAGATCCGAAATCTGAATAATGCCC
>JBNMJP010000360.1:0-2012 GCA_050873905.1 Jutongia sp.
AGTTATTCAGTTTTCTTAATAGTTTGCAGCTCTTTTCATGGGTTTCATTTTCCCCGGTTCCTTGCTTTTCTGAACACTCACCCGGACCTGTCCGGCTCTTCCGTCCTTTTCAGAACCTCGTCTGTTCTCCAGTACCATGACTCTCTCCTCATCTACAAGAACCACAATTTCTCTGTTACATTTCCCACAGGTAATGTCTATATTACATTGTCCCTGACACTTCATCAGGATTCTGCCACATACCGGGCAGCTGACATATCTCTTATCTTTTCTATCTATCATCATCAAAATCCTCCTGGTTGATTGTTACCATTCAACGGATAAGGGAAAGGAAAACCATTGATGATTGTTAAATAACGGATGAGTTCCGCCGTGCCGAAGTCCGCACCATCCGTCCATTGTACTTCTCGCTGATCTTTCTTTGTAACTGACTCCATTCTTTGAATTTACCGCTCCTCAACAAACCACATATTGTTATCTTCATAAAAAAGATGGCTCTCTCTTCCATTCACAATACATGTATAGCGTATTCCTACACCTCCGGCTTTTAGACTGGCCGCTCTGCGCACATCTGTTACTCTCTGTATTTCGTATATCTGACCATCTTTCCAAATAAAGCTTCTCGGAAGAAGCCGGCCATCCTTAGTAAATTCGGCCATGACATTCACGTATACCTTACAAGATGCCATAAAATCCTCCTTTCTATACGCAACTCGCCATCCAGCTCGATTACGCTTTGCTTCATCTCGCTCACGGCAGTCGCCTTTCCTTCGAAGAAATATGAAACTGCTTATGTGCAAGCACAACGCACTTCCATATTCTTCTCGGCATGTCTCGTTGCTAACCTGAAAAGTACCCATGAGGATGCACCGTATGATCTGCTTTCGCATCACAGGCTGACAAAATTCTGTCACGGTACATGAGTCCTCTCTGAATACTGTAAAATCCAAATCTTCTTCGGATGACATCTACTGCATCATCCATCTTCATCTGCTTCTCCCGGAAACCCGGATCCGTGAACAAATCCAGCTGCTCCCAGAAATAATCTGTCACAAGATCGGTTCCCCGGATTCCGATACTTCTGAGTGGCTTCTGAAAAAGCTCTGGCGAAAGCTGTCGTTTCTCATACTCATCTGCAGGCAGCCTGTAACTTTCCTTATAAAGCCGGTACCCTGCTTCTGCGATTTCTTTTGTAATATTGCTGGCATTCTTAAGCTTTACCTGCTTTGTAAAATGATAAAGGTCTTTGTCCCTCAGACTTATTTCTACCGTCCGGCACCGAAATCCGTTCTCCCTAAGTCTCGCCGCAACGCTTTCTGCCAGAATATAGAGCACAATCTTCACATCCTCATCTGTCTCCATATCTTTCGGTGTCGTTGTGCTGTTGCCTACAGACTTAACCGGAGCGCTGGTATTCTCAATCTTTACCGAAGAATCATCATAGCCACTGGCAAATGACCAGAGGATGCTTCCCATTTTGTCCAATCTTCCAATCAAGATTTTTTCATCCGTCTGTGCCAATCCGCCGATAGTGGTAATTCCCATACTATGGAGTTTTTTACCCGTGGCACTTCCTACATATAATAAATCTGACACCGGCAGCGGCCATGCTTTTTCCCGGTATTCATCCTTATTCATGGTAGTAATGGCATCCGGCTTTTTATAATCGGAACCAAGCTTTGCAAAGATCTTATTGAAGGACACTCCTATGCTTACCGTTATGCCAAGCTCTGATTTAATTCGGCTGCTGATTTCCTGAGCAACCTTATAGCCATCTCCTTTGATTCCCACACTGTCTGTCACGTCCAACCAGCACTCATCAATTCCATAAGGTTCCTGCCTGTCGGTGTATTCTCCATAAATCTCATGGGTCATCTTAGAAAATCTCAGGTACAGATCCATCCTTGGAGAAAGAAAAGTGATATCTGGGCAAACCTGTCTGGCCTGCCACAATGCCATCCCGGTTTTTAAGCCATGCCGCTTTGCTATATAATCGGCAGTCAGTACAATTC
>JBNMJP010000361.1:0-1985 GCA_050873905.1 Jutongia sp.
ATCCGGATGAGCCTGAGCATTATTCCGGATCATATGAAGTTACACCAAAGGCGCATCAGACTCAGACCTTGGATACGTCTGGAAAAGTGCTTAGTGAAGACCTCGTGATTCATGAAGTTCCGTATTACCAGTTACATCGCAAAGGAGGGAGATTCAAAATGATGTGGTATAAAAAAAGTTGACACCTCATTCTCAAGGATTTGAGATATAATCAAGAGGATAAGGAGAGTGGACAAAATGGCAGGAAACAGACAATATGACCATGAATACAAAGTACAGGCGGTGAAACTCGCTAAAGAAATCGGACAAGCTAAAGCAGCTAAAGAACTGGGAGTGCCTAGAAATACCCTGTATGGCTGGGTACATGCTAATCGTTTTGGCAATCTTGATCTTGGAGCTGGTTCACAGACTCCGCAAAGTGCCATGACGCTTAACGAGGAACTTTTAAAACTCCGTCAGCAGATAAAAGAGCTGGAGAAGGAAAACCGGCTTTTAAAGAAAGAAAACGACTTTCTTGAGGAAGCCAGTGCTTTTTTCGCCGCGAGCCGTCTGAAGTCAGCAAAAACGAAAGAATGAAGTTTATTGCATTAAAAACAAAAGACGGCAGATCCAGAGGAAATATTGCTTTTTTCTGCAGGGTTCTCCATGTCAGCAGACAGGGATATTACCAGTATCTTGCCATGAAAGACCGCCCATGGAAATATCAGTCACTGGCAGATGCCATGAAAGATATACTTACAGAAGATGCCTGCAATGATACGTATGGCCGTACCCGCATGTATCAGGCATTGACATTGAAGCAGCCGGAAAATGTGGATATTCCCAGCGAACGCACCGTTTACCGTGTCATGGAAGAAATTGGGATCAGCCATCATCCCAGACGCAAACCGAATGGGATCACAAAAGCGGACAGGGAGGCCAGAAAATCAGAGGATCTGTTAAAGCGCGATTTCCATGCAGAAGAACCGCTGACAAAATGTGTTACAGATATAACTGAGATCAAGGGCTGTGATGGAAAACTGTATGTTTCAGCCATTTTTGACTGTTTTGATTCCAGCGTGATCGGCCTGGCGATGGATACAAATATGAAGGCACCTTTATGTAAAGAAACACTGGAAAATGCTGCTAAAGCGTATCCTGGTATCCGTGGAGCCATTATCCATTCAGACAGGGGAAGCCAGTATACCAGCCAGCTTTACCGGGAAGTGCTCCAGAAGTACGATATACAACAAAGCATGAACAGCGCAGGTGGCAGATGCCACGATAATGCCCGCTGTGAAAGCATGTGGGCGAGAATGAAATCAGAACTGCTATATGATCGTTATGACACAGAGAAAATGACCACGGATGAACTAAAGACAATCATCTGGAGATATTTCATTAGCTATTGGAATAACCGGAGGATCTGCTCCACTAACAGAGGTCTTCCCCCAATGATCAAAAGACAGCAATACTATGATTCTCTGAAGAAAGCGGCATAGGGTTCAAAATCCTTGAGGAAAATGTGTCAACCAATATTGACAATATCATTTGGCACCGGTCAGTTCTGTAAAGTCTTTCAGGATCGGTAGAAGAGCCGCATCAAACCACGCCCGGAAATCCCGTACCGCATCGTCAGCACGTTTCCGTCTAACGCTTTCGATAGCCTCCATGGCAGCGGCGGCTTCTGCTTGTGAGAGATTCTCTGCCATGTCAGCTAAATTACCGGCCTGATCCGTACCGGTATAATCAAATTCGAGCACATTATCGTTTTCATTGTTTTCCAAAAGTCCATTCTGTTCCATAAAGTATCATCTACAAAGATTTATAAATTGTTCTTTAGAACAAATATAACATATAAAGGATTGGAAAGAAACGCTTTTCGTTCGACGGGTTTCGACAAAAAATGACAAAAAAATGGAGGATCACAGGGATCCTCCTATTCGAGATAAGCCTTGAGAGCTTTCATTAATCTTTTCTGTTCATCTGGTGGAAGAGTATGGATC
>JBNMJP010000362.1:0-1983 GCA_050873905.1 Jutongia sp.
TGATCACCCTGGTGCTTGTAAAGCTGTATCAGAAGACCGGCGGTGACATGGATAGTCTGGGGGTGTAGAGTATGGGAAGAAAAGCGAGACTGCGGACCAAAAGCGTATTTGGAAAGATTTTATGCGGCATTGTGTATATCGTGCTGTTTCTGCCGATTGCCGTTGTGGTGGTCAATTCCTTCAATGCAACCACCAGCAAGCCGTATCTGACCTGGAAAGGTTTTACATTTGACTGGTATTTCAAGCTGTTTGACAATACCTCACTGCTGACCGCCTTCGGCAATACTATGATCATTGCGCTGGTAACAACCCTGTTAGCAACCATCATTGGTACGCTGGGCGCGATCGGAATGTACAAATATAAGTTTAAAGGAAAGAGTGTGATCGATGGCCTTCTCTATATTCCGGTGGTAATCCCGGAAATCGTCATGGGTATTTCTCTTCTGACGGTTTTTGCAAAGGTATCGATCCCAAGAGGAATGTTGACATTGATCATTGCCCATGTGACGTTTTGTGTGCCATATGTGATCTTCAATGTCCGGGCAAGATTATCCGGCTATGATATTTCCATTGAAGAGGCAAGCATGGATCTGGGAGCCAACCGGTTCCGTACCTTCTGGGAGGTCACACTTCCTGTATTAAAGCCCGGTATTACGGCGGGCGCACTTCTGGCATTTACGTTATCCATTGATGACGTGATCATAAGCTACTTTGTAAACGGCAATACCATGACATATCCGTTACAGGTTATGGCAAGCATCAAGAGTGGAGTTGCACCGGACGTAAATGCGTTATCTTCTCTGATCCTGGTAGGTACGATCATTTTCGTTATACTTACACAAGGGAATCTGTTCAAAAAGAAGATGAGTTAAATCTGGCAAAAAATGATTCAGATCGTATGTACCAAAAATGGTACAGATGAAACACAGTAAAATTTGCAGCTTTGAAAGGAATGGTGATTTTTATGATGAGATATGGGAAAAGAGTAATGAGCGTTATGTTATCACTGGCACTGCTTGGAACCTCCGTGAGTCTGACCGGCTGCGGCAGCAGCAAAAAGGCAGAGAACGGAGAGCTGAACCTGTTTATCTGGACAGAATATGTACCGGATTCCGTGATCAGTGATTTTGAGAAGGAATATGGCATTAAGGTGAATGTATCTACCTTCTCCTCAAACGAGGATATGCTGGCAAAGGTAAAATCTGAGGACGAGGGCACCTATGATATCGTACAGCCAAGTGATTATATGGTAGAGTCCATGATCAAACAGGGCATGTTAGAGAAGCTGGATCAGGATGCGCTGACAAACCTTTCCAACATCGGTAAGCAGTATCTGGATCCGTCCTATGATCCGGGCAATGTATATTCTGTTCCTTATCAGGGTGGCGTCGCAGCAATCGGTGTCAATACAGATAAGGTAAAGACAGATATTAAGGGCTATAAGGATCTTTTTGATGGGTCATTAAAGGGACAGATCGTGGCACTGGATGATTACAGAGCCGTGATCGGTATGACAGAGAGAAGCATGGGACTCAGCATGAATGAGACGGATAAATCACAGCTTTCCAAAGTTTCTGATAAGCTGCTGACATTAAAGGATAACATTGCGGTTTATGACAGTGACAGTCCAAAGTCATCTCTGATCAGCGGAGATTGCGCTTGCCATGGAGGAAAATTCTGCGATCAAGATTGTATTCCCGGAGGAGGGCGCTTATAAGTTTATTGATAACTGGGCAATTTCCAAGGGGGCAAAGAACTTTGACAACGCCATGAAGTTTATCAATTATATGTGTGATGACAAGGTGGCAGGTAAGGTAATTGAGGAGTTCCCTTATCTCAATGTTAATGAAAAAGCAGTTGCAGCCAATAAGGATTACAGTGAGAACGAGGCCAAGAATATACCGGCAGATGTATTTGAAAAGGGCGAGTTTGTAACAAATCTTGATACAGATACATTGAAAGTCTACAACGACATGTGGAACA
>JBNMJP010000363.1:0-1982 GCA_050873905.1 Jutongia sp.
GAATATGCACAGCCTGCAATATTAACCATGAGTATTGCGGCTATGAAGGTGCTGGAAGAACAGGGAGTTCGTGCCAATATGACGGCAGGACTCAGCCTGGGAGAATATTCCGCATATGTTGCCAGCGGAGCAATGGACTTCGAGGAAGCAGTTGCACTGGTACAGAAGAGAGGACGTTTCATGACAGAGGCGGTGCCTTCCGGAGAGGGAGCAATGTATGCGATCATTGGACTGGATCAGGAGCTGGTGGAAGAGGCATGCGAGGAAGCAACTGCTTTGGGCATGGGTCTGGCAGTTCCGGCAAATTATAATGCACCGGGACAGATCGTGATCGCCGGTATGACAGAGGCTGTTGCCAAGGCAGCGGAATTTGCAAAGGAGAAGGGTGCAAAACTTGCGGTGAAGCTGAAGGTAAGCGGACCATTCCATACTTCATTGTTACAGCCTGCTTCTGACAAGCTGAAACCGGAGCTGGAAAAGATGCATATATCCGATATGAAGATGCCGGTTTATACCAATGTGAATGCACAGGTAGTGGCTGATAAGGAGGATATTATTCCAATCCTCACAAAGCAGATCTGCTGTCCGGTAAGATGGGCCGATATCATCCGCAATATGAATGAACAGGGTGCGGATACTTTTATAGAATTAGGACCGGGAAAGGCATTGACCGGTTTTGTAAAGAGAACCTTAAAGGGTGTCAATATTCTGAATGTGGAGGATCTGTCCTCCCTTGACAAAACCATGAAGAAGCTTCATGAGATCGTGTGATCCCAGGGAAGATGCAGGAGGATTTATGTTAAAAGGAAAAAACGTAATCGTAACAGGAGCAGCGAAGGGCATTGGAAAAGCAATTGCTCTGGCATTTGCAAAAGAGGGATGCAATATTGTCCTCAATTATCACAGTCATCTGGATGAGGAGACAGTGAAGGAGATTGAAAGCTATGGTGTGATCTGTAAGACGGTACAGGGCGATGTCAGTGATTTTTCATTTGCAGCAGATATGATCAAAGAGGTCAAAAAAGAACTGGGGAGTATTGATGTTCTTGTAAACAATGCAGGAATCACTAAGGACATGCTTCTGATGCGCATGACGGAGGATCAGTTTGATGATGTGATCAATACGAATCTAAAGGGAACTTTCAATATGATCCGCCACGTCAGCAATGTGATGTTGAAGCAGAGAAGCGGAGCAATCATTAATATGGCATCCGTCGTTGGCATTAATGGAAATATCGGTCAGGCGAATTATGCGGCATCCAAGGCTGGTATTATCGGATTGACCAAGTCTACGGCGAAGGAGCTGGCATCCAGAGGAATCACCTGCAATGCCATTGCACCGGGGTTCGTGGAGACAGATATGACAGCTGTTTTGAAAGAGGATGTACAGAGTGCGATCCTCAGTGCAATTCCGCTGAAACGTGCCGGTAAGGTTGAGGATATCGCGAGAACTGCCGTATTTCTGGCAGAGAATGATTATATTACCGGACAGGTCCTGAATGTGGATGGCGGAATGGTAATGTAATGGAGATATGAGATGGTCTGGCAGCAGAGAAAAGCAGAAATGAGGGTAAGAAAATGGCAAGAAGAGTAGTTGTAACTGGTATGGGTGCGGTAACGCCCCTTGGCAGCACAGTGGATACTTTCTGGGACAATATCCGGAAAGGCCAGTGCGGGATTAAGATGATCACGAAATTTGATACCGAGGAGTTCAAGGTAAAGGTTGCCGGTGAGGTGGAAGGCTTTGATCCGGAGCTTTATATGACGAAGAAGGATGTCAAGAGAAATGATCTGTTTGCGGTATACGCCCTTGGAGCTGCCGTACAGGCATTTGAGGACAGTGGTCTTGACATGGAGAAAGAGGATGCTGACCGGGTTGGTGTGATCGTGGGATCCGGTGTCGGTGGTCTGATGACCATGGAGGAGCAGGTGACCAAGATGAATGACAAAGGACCTGCCAGAGTATCTCCACTGTTTATTAC
>JBNMJP010000364.1:0-1974 GCA_050873905.1 Jutongia sp.
GAATATGTGCGATCCCGTTTCTTTGAAACCGGGATCGTATCTCTCCGTCCAACACACTTTTGTCGCCCAGTACCATCGCTGATACGATCCCTGCATTTATTTCCGCCATATATGCATTATAAAATGCTTTTGCATCCTCCCGAACCCGAAACAGTCCTTCCGACAGTCTGTCCGCTTCCCGGGAAACTTTCATAAGTTCTGCATTTGTCAGCTGAAAATCATACCCCAGCGATGCGTAATATACGCCTGCATCAAACTGTCCTTCATTTTCTGCATGTGCAAAATACATAACCCTGCCAAAGACTACCACTCTGCTCCCCATAGGTGGCATCTGCGCAAGGCTTCCCTCCTGCAGATAACAGACAGCTCCCATTTTCCTGTTTGAATTTCTGTTTTTTGTATTGGAAACATCCGGTGCGAACGCTCCGGATAAGACCTGCACCTGCTGCAGATATAACAGCAGGTGTCCGTTTTTTTCTTCTTTTTGTACCAGTCTGCCACTGAGAGAAAGCTGTTTCTCCTCCGGTGGAAGCTCCCCGCCCGCTTTCTGCCCTGTCAGCTGCACCAGGAATAAGATGCTGCACAATAACAAAGCAACAAAACAAAGTGGTCTTTTCAGCCTCATGTCATTTTACTATACTCCAGACTTTATGCTTACTGCTCTACCAGCTCCAGATTCCGCTCAAACATCGTTGCAAGCGGAACACTTTCTTTGAAAGAAAGATCTGTCTCCCCATTGATAGAGATCTGTACTCTGTTGACATCTGTCAGCTCTACCAGCGAGTTGACAATAGAATAGATCGTAACATTGGCATCTACCTTATAGATCTGTGTCAGGAATCCTTTATCCAGATTGACATAGCATGTACCGTCACTGACCGTTACCGATACTACTTTTGTTGCCGGATTGATCGTCGGATATGCCTCTTCTCCATCCTGCACACCTGCGATCAGCTGCTCCATGACCAGCTTATCAAGCGAAATATTACTGCTGTATACTACCTCACGCGTGACCTTTTTCAGCTTGTCACCATTTTCATTTGCAAAATAAAGTACAAGCGTTACCTTTTCTTCCGTGTTGATCTCATTGCCTGAATTGTCAATAAACTGATCTGCTGTCATCACACCGACCGGAACGCCCTGACTATTCAACAGTGCGGAGCCGTCTACTAGAAATGATACATAATTGACATCCGGTATCTGTGTCAGCGTTCTGACGATCGCTGCTCTGGTCAGGATTTCCCCCGTCAGAGACTGTGCATAGTAACCAACGCCGAAATTCAGATTTGCGCTTTCATCCGCTACCGTACTGCTCTGGAGCTGGATCGTATCGGTGATCGCAGCCCTGTTTTCCGTATCCTCCGGTGTTTTTTCCAGTTCTTCTATCAGAACGCCGAGCAGTTTTTCGGTATCTGTCTCCGTAGTTGTGATCTCACGGCTTGCTACTTTCGTTTCTTCCTTATTCACTTCATATATCTGATATACTGTCTCATCCGTTGCTTTCTGCTTTTTCCCGCATGCGGTAAGCACCAGCATAAGCATGATGCAAAGCCAGATTCCATATTTCTTCATATGCCTTTCCTACCTCTTTGTGTCTGTCAGAAGCCACAGCTATTTGGATACATAAATGATCGGTATTTTGACGGTAAAGACGGTTCCCTGCCCTTCTTCACTGTCTATTTTGATAGAACCTCTGTGCAGAAGGATCGCATTTCTTGCAATCGCCAGTCCCAGACCGGTTCCGCCGATCTCTCTGGAATGTGACTTATCCACACGATAGAATCTTTCAAAAATATGCTCCTGTGCCTCCTGCGGAATACCAATTCCGTTATCTTCTACCATGATCGTTGCAAACTGGTGATCCGCATCCAGGGAAACCTTGACATACCCATACTCATTATTGTATTTGATCGCATTTTCCACCAGATTGGAGATTGCAAGCGTCAGCTTCACTTCATCGATCTCTGCAAAGAC
>JBNMJP010000365.1:0-1969 GCA_050873905.1 Jutongia sp.
GTTTACGAGACATTAGATGAAAAATATATTATTTACGGAGATTATGATCCTGCCGGAGCATTCTATCTCCATCTGCAATGCATGGATCCATCCGGCAATCTGGACAGTTATCTGAAACGTGGCCGCTGCGCCGTCTTCTTTTCGGCAACACTGCTTCCGGTGCAATATTACCGGGACCAGCTGGCGGGCAGAGAAGATGACTACGCCATTTATGCTCCATCCCCGTTTTCCTCCTCCAACCGCCTTCTGATGATCGCCAGAGACGTAAGCACCAAATATACCAGACGTACCCCGGCGGAATATCAGCACATTAGCAATTATATTTTACGTTTCATTCAGGCAAAGACCGGAAATTATCTGATCTTTTTTCCATCCTACCGTATGTTGGAGGACATCCGGAGTTATATCGAAAGCTCCTTTTATTGTCAGGAATGCGTTAATGTTTATGTACAGGAAACTTCCATGAGCGAAAAGGAACGGGAAGAATTCCTGTCCCATTTTGAGGACACACCAGCAAAAACCACCATTGGTCTCTGTGTGATGGGCGGTATCTTCGGAGAAGGGATCGATCTCAAGGACAGCCGCCTGATCGGTGCCGTGATCGTAGGAACCGGACTTCCTATGGTATGTACACAAAATGAGCTTTTCCGGAATTATTTTGACGAAAAAAAGGGCACCGGTTTCAACTATGCGTACCAGTACCCGGGTATGAATAAAGTTCTGCAGGCCGCCGGTCGTGTGATCCGTACCGACTCCGACCGGGGTGCCATCCTTTTGCTGGATGAGCGTTTTCTGCAAAACAGCTATCAGTCTTTATTTCCAAGAGAGTGGTTTCCTTATGATGTTGTCACCGCAGACTCTATGGGAAAATATCTGTCCGACTTTTGGGATAGATAGTCAGTTTTCCTCATATGTCTGCTCAAAAATATCTCCACGGATCACATAAATATCCGTCAGATCATCAGGACGCACCGCCATGTAGTCTCCCTTTCGTCCAAGAAAATATTCGTGGCTTTTCCCCACTGGGAAAATCTTCGTCCGCTTTTCCAGACGGCGGGCATAAATCCCGGCCTCCTGCTTCGGATAACATAAATGCGCATACTCATCAATGCTGATAAATTCCTGCTCCGGCAGCTTCTGAAGCTCCGGCCAGAAATCCATCATCTGCGCAAATACGTCCAGCGGCTCATTTGTGGTTTCATAGCTATTTTCAAACTTCTGACGCCCAATATCATATATTTCACCCTTGCAGCCAATCATGATATATGTATCCTCTGCTGCAACGATCTCCAGTCCGGACTCATTTTCCAGTGAACGGATCCACAAAGTCGTTCCTGCCGGAGACACATCTGTTGTTTTGACATAAGCCCATGCCACCCGCTTCTTACGGTAATATTCAAATGACTTGATCTCCTCTGTGTGGGTCTCTCCGTACTCCTTAGCATCAATCCAATCACAATCCCGAAAATAGGACTCTGCCTGGTTCATAAGGTATTCGATGGTTTTTTCCGTCCCCTGTGCTTCCATCTGCAACTTGAGGATTACCGACGATACCCGCACACTGGCACAGGACACATCTCCACGGATCAGTCCGAAGTCCGGCATCAGATAATCCAGAAACTCCAATGGCCGCACCCGTTTTGTATCACTCAGAAACAACAGACATTTCTCCTCATGCTCTCCCCACAAAAGCAGCAAAAAGTGATTGCCCGACGTCCGGAGCATATCCAGCTTTTCCTGAAGCCAATCCCCATCCCATACCGCATTGTCCTGTTCCGTTTCCGAATGCTTTAAAAACTGCGCTGCCTGCTCCTCTGAAATCTGTGCCGCCACCAGCTTCTCTTCCTGATCCCTGCAGCAGATTTCCGCCTGCGGAAGCATATGATGTCCTATATCCGGTACATATTCCCATTTTGTGTTTTTTTCTTCTCCCATTACTCCTCCTGTTTCTCCCATATCTGCCCTGCAA
>JBNMJP010000366.1:0-1941 GCA_050873905.1 Jutongia sp.
CAGTGACCCTCTGCTTAGGGAAAATACAAAGGATAATACACCGGCGGTGATCCATACAACGATCGTTCCCGGAGACCAGGTGAAAATCACAGTTGCCCCCAAAGGATTTGGTAGTGAAAATATGAGCCGGATCTTTATGCTGAAGCCGGCCGAAGGAATCGATGGTGTTCGCCAGGCTATTCTTACGGCAGTCAGAGAGGCAGGCCCCAATGCCTGTCCGCCCAGGGTGGTAGGTGTAGGTATCGGAGGTACGTTTGAAAAATGCGCCCTTCTGGCAAAACAGGCACTGACAAGATCTGTAGATGAGTCGTCAGAGATTCCCTATATAGCAGAACTTGAGCAGGAGATGCTTGAAAAAATCAACGGACTCGGTATTGGACCTGCCGGACTGGGAGGAAGAATCACCGCACTGGCAGTAAATATCAATACCTATGCCACACATATTGCAGGACTTCCTGTGGCTGTGAATATCTGCTGTCATGTCAACCGTCACGCTGTCCGTACAATATAAGGAGGAGAGCCATGGTAAAACATTTAGAAGTACCGTTTACAAGAAAAGATGCAGACAGACTGACTGCCGGGGACTATGTATATCTGACAGGTACAGTCTATACGGCTCGTGATGCTGCGCACAAAAGAATGCAGGAAACTCTGGATAAAGGACAGGAGCTTCCGATTACCATAAGTGGAAATGTGATCTATTATATGGGACCGTCTCCAGCCAGAGAGGGACGTGTGATAGGTTCCGCCGGTCCGACAACGGCCAGTCGTATGGATAAGTATGCTCCACGTCTTATGGACATGGGACTTGCCGGTATGATAGGAAAAGGAAAGCGTACACCAGAGGTGCTGGATGCCATTGTCCGTAATCATGGCGTTTATTTTGCTGCCGTAGGAGGAGCAGGAGCCCTTCTTTCTAAATGTATACAGTCTTCAGAAGTGATGGCCTATGATGATCTGGGCACAGAAGCCATCCGTAAACTGGAAGTAAAAGATTTCCCGGTCATTGTAGTTGCAGACAGCAAAGGAAACAACCTGTATGCGACAGCAGCCGATGCCTGGCGTCACGCAGAGTAAAGGTGCTATAAAAAAAATTAAAAAATAGTTGAAATTGCGTCTTGACAGATTTACATCTGTTTAGTATACTAATCGATGTGTCACGAAAGTGATAAATTGAATATTGAACTGATATTCAGGCATCAGGAGAAGTACTCAAGTGGCTGAAGAGGTGCCCCTGCTAAGGGTATAGACCGTTTGCGCGGTGCGAGGGTTCAAATCCCTCCTGCTCCGTTCTTATTTTTCTGAAAAAGATGAAAAATAAGTGTTGACATCATACTAATGATGTGATATATTAGACTGGCTGTCGCAAAAGAACTTCAATAAAAAAGTTTTAAAAAACTTAAAAAAGTTCTTGACAATGACAAACAGCTATGATATAGTTAACAAGCTGTTTCGAGAGAGCAGCGAATGAGAACCTTGATAACTGAACAGTGAAACACATAAATACAATCCTCGAAAATTCTTTGATAAGACAGTCCGGAAAGACGGACACATTCAAAGAACGATCGAAAGATCCTTTAAAACAGTAAAAAGGGATATGTAAGCTAGTAAGTTTATGTTGAACTTGGAACAAACACATTTTTTGAGAGTTTGATCCTGGCTCAGGATGAACGCTGGCGGCGTGCTTAACACATGCAAGTCGAACGGAGAATTGCTTTTGAAGCCTTCGGGCGGATGTTGTAATTCTTAGTGGCGGACGGGTGAGTAACGCGTGGATAACCTGGCCCATACAGGGGGATAGCAGTTGGAAACGACTGATAATACCGCATAAGCGCACAGTACCGCATGGTACAGTGTGAAAAACTCCGGTGGTATGGGATGGATCCGCGTCTGATTAGGCAGTTGGCGGGGTAACGGCCCACCAAACCGACGACCAGTAGC
>JBNMJP010000367.1:0-1932 GCA_050873905.1 Jutongia sp.
GAGATCATCATTTCCAGAGGTGGAGGTGACGAGATCGTTGTCTAATTTGATAAAATCCGTATATTTTCAGATGGATCAGGATGACACCAGAGTGATCGATTCTGATCATCAGATGGTACAGTTTGTACCGCAGCTGCTGCAGAGAGAAACGGTTTCTTCGGAAGCGGATCCGGAAAGTCAGGAGGAAGGCTTTCAGGGTGGGATGAATGTTCTCAATATGGATGATGTCCGCCGGGAAGAACGGGAAAAAATGCAGGAGGAGACCTCTCAGGAGAGGGAGGAGCTTCTGGCTCAGGCTCACAGAGAGGCACAGGAAATCGTACAGAGAGCACAGGAGGAAGCGTCACAGATTCGGGAGCAGGCACAGGAGGAAGGCCGGAATGAGGGCTTTGAACAGGGACAGGCACAGGCCAAGGAGCGCTTGCAGGAGGCTGCATTAAAATTACAGAAGCAGATGGAACAGGAACGCCAGGAGCTTAAAGAGCAGGAGAAGGCACTGGAGCCGAAATATGCAGAGATTATGGCTGCCTTGATTGAAAAGATCACCGGAGTTCTTTGTTCTGATAAAAAGGATGTTATTGTGTATCTGATCCATCAGGCACTGAATCAATTAGAAAAGACAAAAGCAGTAAACTTAAGAGTTTCAAAAGCAGATGTTTTAAGGGTCTCTGCAAACAAAGAAGAATTGAAAAAATGTGTTTCGGAAGGTGTCGAGTTTGATATTACCGAAGATGACAGCTTGAAAGAAAACCAGTGTATAATTGAGACGGATCAAAGGATCATTGACTGCAGTCTGGATGTACAGCTTCAGAATTTAAGGGATCAGATTAAAATGCTGACGATCATGTATATGCCTGAGGAGGAAAAAGGATGGTTGATATTGACCTGTCAAAATATAAAATATTGTTAAACCAGTCCTACGAAAAAAAGCTTGGTAAAGTGGCAAAGGTTGTGGGACTTACGGTGGAGTCCATTGGTCCTGCCGCTAAGTTAAATGATCTGTGCCATATTATCACACAGGATAAAGATCAGGTGATCAATGCGGAGGTTGTTGGATTTCGAGATGACCGGGTTTTATTGATGCCATATGATCAGACAGCCGGAGTTGGACTTGGCAGTCGTGTGGAAAATACAGGAGCTCCGTTAAAGGTTATGGCTGGGGATGAACTTCTGGGCAAGGTTTTAGATGGTTTGGGTAATCCTATCGATGGCTCGGAGGTTCACTGCTCCTCTGGTTATTCTGTACAGGCACAGCCGCCGGACCCTTTGACCAGAGAGCTGATCGATACGGTGCTTCCGCTGGGAGTAAAGGCGGTAGATGGTCTGATTACTGTGGGCAAGGGACAGAGGATTGGTATTTTTGCCGGAAGTGGTGTAGGTAAAAGTACCCTGATGGGAATGTTTGCCAGAAATACCAAGGCGGACATCAATGTGATAGCATTGATCGGCGAGCGAGGCCGTGAGGTACGGGAGTTTATTGAGAGAGATCTGGGACCGGAAGGAATGAAGCGGTCTGTTGTGGTAGTAGCAACCTCTGATAAACCGGCATTGATCCGTAAAAAGGCAGCGATGACGGCAACTGCGGTGGCAGAGTATTTCAGGGATCAGGGAAGAGACGTACTTTTGATGATGGATTCCCTGACACGTTTTTCTATGGCACAGAGGGAAATCGGGCTTGCATCAGGAGAGCCGCCGGTATCCAGAGGATATCCGCCAAGCGTCTACGGAGAGATGCCTCAGCTTCTGGAGAGAGCGGGACGTTCCGATAAAGGCTCGATTACCGGACTATATACGGTTCTGGTAGATGGTGATGATTTCAATGAGCCGATCGCGGATACGGCACGTAGCATCTTAGACGGTCACATTGTGCTGGATCGTAAGATTGCCCAGAAGAATCATTATCCGGCAATAGATGTACTCCAGAGTATTTCC
>JBNMJP010000368.1:0-1923 GCA_050873905.1 Jutongia sp.
CCAGTGCGTGATCCACCTCTTCCTCCGTGCTGAGCACTGAAAAGCTGAACCGCAGTGTGGAATCCAACAGCTTGTCCTCCACGCCGATTGCCTTTAAAGTGCCGCTGAGATCCGGATGATTGGACGAACATGCCGACCCGGAGGACACATAGACGCCCTCCTGCGCCAGTGCATGAAGCATAACCTCACTTTTGATCCCGTCAAAGCTTGCGCTGACAATATGCGGTGCCGTCTCCGTCAGGGAAAGTTCGTTGATCCCGTTGATCGTCACACCCTCCATAGCAGTCAATCCATCCATCAGACGCTGCTTCAGGGCATAAAGACGCTCCACCTTCTCGTTGTGCTGCTGATAGATCAGACGAACCGCCTCGCCAAGACCTGCAATCGCCGGAACATTCTCAGTGCCGGAGCGCATGCCTCTCTGCTGGCCGCCTCCCAGAATGATCGGACTGATCTTTACACCGTCTCTCACATAAAGAAAACCGCTTCCCTTGGGTCCGTGTATCTTATGACCACTGACGGACATCAGATCGATTCCCAGACGTTTCGGAACGATCTTGTATTTGCCGTATGCCTGAATCGCATCCACATGAAAGATCACATTTGGATTTTTCTGCTTTGCCACTGCCGCAAGCTTTTTGATATCCTCCACGGCTCCCATCTCATTATTGACCATCATAACGGAAACAAGCAGGGTATCCTCCCGCACCGCTTCCTCTAATACCTCCGGCTGTACATGACCATTCTGATCCACCGGCAGATACTGCGCTTCATAGCCCATCTGCTCCAATCGTCCAAAAGGTTCATGAATGGACGCATGCTCAATCCTTGTGGTGATCACATGCTTTCCGGCTCTCTGATTGGCAAGTGCAGTGCCGATCAGTGCCATATTGTTACTCTCTGTCCCTCCGGAGGTCAGAATGATCTCCTTGGGCTGGCATTTCAACGTTCCGGCAATCTGCTGTACCGCTTTGGTAATATAGCCCTCTGCCTCAATTCCCTTGGTATGTCTGGAGGAGGGATTTCCAAAATCCTTCTCCATTACCTGCAGCATAATATCACGCACCTCCGGAAATACTCTGGTGGTTGCTGCATTGTCTAAATACGCTTCCATGTTCTATCCTCACTTCTGTAACTGAAACATCATAATAGAAAGCAGTGCCATTCCGGCCGTCTCCGTTCGAAGGATCCGCTTACCCAGAGTGATCGGCTTTGCTCCGATCTCCATGGCCTTTTCCACTTCTTCCTTCTCAAGGCCTCCCTCCGGTCCGATAAAGATTCCTACAGACTCTTTGGAGCATGCTTCCTCCACAATCTGTCTCGATACCTGTATCCCGTCCTGTAATTCATACGGTATCATATTGTACTCTAAGGAGGATGCCATGTCAAACGCCTGCTCCATGGTTACCGGCGCATGCACTACGGGAATAATGCCACGGTCACACTGCTTGGCTGCCGCTTCCGCGATCGCCTGCCAGCGTTCCGTCTTTTTCCGGATCTTTCCCGCTTCGGACAGCTTGACCACACAGCGCTTCATCATAACCGGAACGATCTCATACGCTCCCAGTTCTACCGCCTTTTGAATTATAAATTCCATCTTATCCTTCTTGGGAATCCCCTGAAACAATGTGATCCGGGTGTCTAACTCCGTTCCGCTCTCCTGCTTCTTTTCAATGGAAAGCGTAACCTCCTCCTGGGACAATGACTGAATCCGGCACACATAATCAGTTCCCTCACCATCACATGCCACCAGCCAGTCTCCCGGCTCCAGGCGAAGTACGTTTTTGATATGATTCACATCAGAATCCAAAATACGGATCTGATCCTCTTCGATCTGATCCTGCCCAATATAAAAGCGATACAACGGCTCTGCCTCCTCTAAATCATTTTCCCTCATTATACTCATAATAACCAGATGGCGCA
>JBNMJP010000369.1:0-1920 GCA_050873905.1 Jutongia sp.
CTTTAAATCCTGTATGAGCATGTATAATATCATTCATAAAAAAAGTTGGAATGGCAACCAGAAAATAAGGAATCAATATTTTGGTAAAACGGCGTTTATAAAACTGGCCGATATCGGGCTTCTTTTTCATGGAATAATATAAGCCAAAGCCAGATAAAAATAAAAATGTGTCTACGCTTGAACTGCTTATGTAATTGTAGAAGAATCTGATCCAGCCGGTAAAGTGTTCGTACTTGGTTGTATAGTCTTCGACATAATGGAACACCATAATGCATATAATAGAAATTCCCATCAAAACGCCACGGTAATCGGAAATAATATCCCACGTATTTTTTTTCTTTGTTAAAGAAGTATTCATAGATCAAAACCCCTCATAATAAATTTTAGTACAGCGTACAGAATGAATCATACCGCAAAAAAGACAGTTTGTACATATATTTATGTCGATAGATATGGGGACTGTGTCGATAAATGTAACATTGTAGGTTTGTCAAACATATGTTACACAGATGCCAGATAATCCTTTAGTACCTGATTTGGAGATTTCCATCCTAATGGACGCATAGGAAAGTTGTTATAATCCCTGCGATTATACACTTTCAACTGTTTTGCAAAGTCCTCAAAAGAATAAAAAGTATGAGTTGCATAAAAACGCTCATTATCCTTTCGGTGGCTTCTTTCAACTTTCCCGTTATGCCGCGGTGTAAAAGGACGTATAACTTTATGGCGGATCCCGTGTTGCTTCAGATGCACCTGAAATAGTGTGGGTTTGTCACGGTGAGTGGTAAAACGATTTGTAAATTCGGCTCCATTATCAGTCTGAATACACTGAATGGGTAACGGAAAGGCTTTCACCAGATGCTCTATAAACATAGCAGAAGAATACGTGTTGTGTTCTTCAAAAGCCTCTACGAAACGCCATCTGGAATACTCGTCAATGGCAGTATATTGAAAGAATTGTTTGCCGATGACCTTGGAGTTTTTGAGGCATGCAGAAGGAACAAATTTTACATCAACCTGTATACGTTGTCCCGGATAATCCATCTGTTCGTAAGGCTTTGGAATATATTTAGGATTTGGCGGATGAACTGCCATAATTCCCTGCTTACGGAGAAATCTGTATAGTCCGGGGATGGAACGGGAGTAACCACGCTGCTTGAGTTTAACCCAAAAGACAACAAGACCAGCATCTGGGTTGCGCCTGCGCATATCAAAGATCAGCTTGATCTCTTCAGGGGTATGTTGGTTTGGATGATGATGTGGTCTGCGGGAACGGTCACGAAGGGACTCAATGGAACCGTCATAACGTCGTTTCCAACGATAAATGTATTGACGGTTGGTTTTATATTTGATAGCAGCCTTGGTGACACCAAACCTTTCAGCGTATTTGATTAAGGATAGACGATACCGCATATCTTGTGTTATAGTAGCCATAGCAGAGAACTCCTTTTTTGTTTTTTTGTTGTGGTGACTAAAATATAACACAAAAGAAGCATCTCTGCTTTTTTTATATTCAGTTGTAACACATGTATTGTAATCCTACATTTCATTTTCTTTCCATGTAGATTTCATCGTTGACTTGAAAATGACCGCACCTTATAATATAGTAGTTTTATATAAACATTTCAAACGAAACGAGGATATCGATTATGTGGACAGCAGATCACTGGCAGGATTATGAAGTAATAGATTGTTCAGACGGAGAAAAACTGGAACGATGGGGCAAATACATTCTCCTTCGTCCGGATCCACAGGTTCTGTGGTCAACTCAAAAAACAGATAAACGCTGGAAACAGTTAAACGGCCACTACCACCGCAGCAACAAGGGTGGCGGCGAATGGGAGTTCTTTAACCTTCCGCAGCAATGGTCGATCCATTATAAAGATCTGACCTTTAACCTGAAACCATTCAGTTTCAAGC
>JBNMJP010000370.1:0-1917 GCA_050873905.1 Jutongia sp.
CCTTGTAGTACAGCTCCAATGCTTCCAAAAGCTCCTGCTTCTCTCTCTGGATCTCCTTAATCTTTAATACACTGCCAATCTCATCAAAGAAATAATCGTCCTCCTCGGAGGTAACGTGGAATAACAGGTTTCCTTCCTCGTCAAAGCGAAGGGTCAGAATGCCTCCCACATCCGCCGTATAAAGAACACACATGATCTGCAGCTCCTCCTGAATCGTTTCCGGCAGCTTTGCAAATTTGGGATTGAGATAATACTGCTTTTTGTAGGCATTCGCTACGCTGAGTATCACCATCCCGTCTACCTCCGGTGCCGGCTGCAGAATATCATCATCAAATAAATCGTCCATTGTCTCTTCCTTCTTTTATTATTCTAAACGTATCCGTAAATGCCTCGTACCGACACTTCTCCTGATACAATCTCCTTCGTGCCCTCATCGGTATCCACTAACAATGCCCCGGAAGAAGTAATTCCTCTGGCAATTCCCTTCTGCACCTTCTGGGGATCTGCTTCCTCTGCCATGCCATAAAGCACCAGAACCTCCTGATCCTTATTGACCAGCATCCGGTCGTATTCCTCCAGAAGCAGAGACAGATCACCGGTCTCCAGATATTTTCTGTAATAATCCGAGAATGCATTCATTACCGCTGCGATCAGCGCATTCCGGTCAGTTTTGCGTCCGGTTTCCAGATAAATGGAGGTTGCCCTGTCAGCTAACTCCTCCGGAAAGCTTTTCGTGTTGGCATTGATCCCGATCCCGGGAACCGCATAATGAATATAATCCGGCTCCGAGCTTGTCTCTGTCAGGATCCCACAGACCTTTTTGCCATGGATCACCACGTCATTGGGCCATTTGATCCCTGTCTCCAGTTCACAGCACTCCCGGATCCCCTTTGCCACTGCCATAGCCGCCACCAGCGTGACACTTGCTGCCTGCTGTGGCTTCAGCTGCGGCCGGAGGATCAGACTCATCCAGATCCCGATACCGGGCTCCGATGCCCAGCCACGGCCTCTGCGGCCCTTGCCTGCCGTCTGCTCCTCGGCAACCACCAGAGTTCCCTCCGGCTCCCCAAGCTCCGCAAGCTGCTTTGCTCTGGTATTTGTCGAATCCACCTGCTCCAGACATTCTACCTTCCGGCACAGACAATCCGCTTTCAAACGGCTCTCAATGTCTGCTCCTACCAGCTTATCGGCTGACTCCACCAGACGATATCCCTTTTTGGGCTGGGACTCGATCTGATAACCTGCCTCTTTCAGCTGTGTTATATTTTTCCATATCGCCTGCCTCGAAACGCCCAGCTTCTCGCACAAAACCTGACCAGAGATATAATCCTCTCCTGCGCCCCGCAGCATTTGAAGTATTTCCTTTTTCAAAAAATCACTCCATTTTTATTTTGTCGTTGGCTCTAATGTTGCCGCCATAACCGCCTTGATGGTATGCATACGGTTCTCCGCCTCATCAAAGACTACAGAAGCCTCTGATTCAAATACCTCATCTGTGACCTCAAGCTCACTCATACCAAACTTCTCATAAACCTGTCTGCCAATCCCGGTTTCCAGATCATGAAACGCCGGAAGACAATGCATAAAGATTGCCTGTGGGCCTGCATTTTCCATTACCTTCTTATTGATCTGATATGGAGAAAGCGCTTTGATACGCTCTGCCCATACTTCCTCCGGCTCACCCATGGAAACCCATACATCGGTATAAAGCACATCTGCGCCCTTCGTGCCACTCGCAACATCCTCTGTCAATGTCACAGAGCCGCCGGACTCCTTCGCATATTCACGGCACTGTGCCACCAGCTCCTCATTTGGGAAATAATCCTTTGTGGTACATGCCACAAAATGCATGCCCATCTTTGCACAGGCGATCATCAGGGAATTTCCCATATTATAACGGGCATCTCCCATATATGC
>JBNMJP010000371.1:0-1910 GCA_050873905.1 Jutongia sp.
GGGAAGCAGTGTCTTTGATCAGTCAACGACCAAGCTGGCAGACGGTATTGATCAACTGGCAGAAGGGACAGACAAATATGCGGATGGCGTCAGCAAATTTGATCAAAAAGGAATCCGGAAAATGAAGAATAAGTATGATAAAAACTTCAAAGGATTGACAGATCGCTTTGAGGCACTGGTTGATCTATCCAGGCAGTATAAAAATTATTCCGGCTTAAGCAAAGAGATGGATGGAAATGTGAAATTCATTATCCAGACGGAAAAAATAGAGAAAAAATAAACGAATCCCGATGATTTTTTGATCAATGAAAAACAATCCGGATATGAAATAGAACGTGTGTAATATAAAATTGTAATACAAGTACATAGAAGACGAATGTTCGCCGGGGGCTTTGGAAAAATGCCTGCCGGCGAAAATTTTAAGAAAAAGTTTGGAATATTTTTATTGACTTTTAGAGACGAATTAGAGATTATGGTGTAGTAAGGCGGTGAGGACACAGATGTTTGGATATGTAAGGATACGTAAGCCGGAACTGAAAGTAAAGGATTATGAGACGTATCATGGCTTTTATTGCGGCTTATGCGATAAATTAAAAGAAAAATACGGATTTCTGGGGCAGGTAACACTGACGTATGATATGACATTTCTGGTGATCCTGCTGACTTCTGTTTATGGGAGTGACGTAGTACACAGAAAGAAGCATTGTATGGTGCATCCGATGAAGAAGCATCATATGCTGAGCAATGCGATGACGGACTATGCGGCTGATATGAATATGCTGCTTAGTTTCTATAAATTTCGTGATGAATGGGAGGATGCACATTCCGCCCGCGGTGCGGCGGGGATGCGACTTTATAAAAAGACGGCATTGCAGTTAAAGGAAAAGTATCCGGAGCAGTTCCGGGCGATCCGGACGAATTTAAAAAGGCTGTCTGTATTAGAAAAAAGACGCTGTGAGGATGTCTATGAAGTGGCAGACTGCTTTGGCAGGCTGATGGCGGGGATCCTGCAGCCACGCCAGGATGCATTGGCAGGTTATCTGGGAGAAAC
Organism: Jutongia sp.; assembly: GCA_050873905.1. Lineage (GTDB taxonomy): Bacteria > Bacillota > Clostridia > Lachnospirales > Lachnospiraceae > Jutongia. Next base: position 1,052 of record JBNMJP010000371.1, read on the forward strand.
CGGATATTATCTGGGACGTTTCATTTATATGATGGACGCATACGATGATCTGGAAGAGGATCGGGCAGCCGGGCAGTATAACCCGTTCCGATATGGGAACTACGGGGCGACGCCGGATGAATTAGACCGGAATATCTATCAGATGCTGCTGGATGAGATGGCATCTGCCGGTGCAGCCTTTGAAAAGCTACCGTGTCTGGAATACCGGGATATTCTGCGGAATATATTATACGCAGGGGTGTGGAATCGGTTTGATGAGAAACGGCACAAGAAAGCACAGCAAAAGAATGGAGATAAAGAATGAAAGATGCTTATGAAGTACTGGGAGTATCCAGAAATGCAACGGATGATGAAATAAAAAAGGCATATCGTGAATTGAGCCGGAAGTACCATCCGGATGCCTATGTAAATAACCCGTTGGCAGATCTGGCAGAAGATAAGTTCAAGGAAGTACAGGAGGCTTATACACAGATCATGAACAGCCGGGCAAATGGCGGCAGTCAGGGCGGCTGGAGCCAGGGCGGACAAAATAGCGGCAGTGCCGGCTGGAATCCGGGGGGCTATCAGAATGGTGGTTATCAGAACGGCAGTTACCGGAATCCAAATCCACAGCAGCAGTATAACCGTCAGCAGTATCAGAATTACGGAAGCGGATATGGAAGAAATCCTTACAACAGCGGCAGTGACTGCGGTACAGGAAATATCTGCTGTGATATCTGGTGTGCAGACACATTATGCGAATGTATGGGAGGCGATCTTTGTCCATGCATCTAAGGAGCAGGAAAATCGCATATGCGGGAATGATGGCAGCCGTAACAGTGTTATGCATGCTGGCAGGCAGTATCTTTGCTGTTAACAC
>JBNMJP010000372.1:0-1895 GCA_050873905.1 Jutongia sp.
GGTAAACTGTGATGGCGAATGTATCGGTGTGGAGGCATTGATCCGCTGGGATCATCCGGAGCTTGGATTTATCTATCCGCCGTTGATCATTCAGCTGGCAAAAGAGACACATATCCTGTATAAGCTGGAACAGTTTATTTTTGATGAGGCTGCCAGAGCAGCTACGCAGATGAAGCCGGAGATTTCTTCAGAGTTTAAGGTATCCGTCAACATTACCAATGAATCTCTGGAATGGGATGGTATTGAGCAATGTATTGCAGATGTGGTAGAGAAGTATCATATTCCAAACGAATGGTTCTGTCTGGAGATCACAGAGCAGGATGCCCTTTCCACATCCATTGACATTGCAGACAAGATAAAGAATCTAAAGGCAAAGGGACATAAGTTCCTGATAGATGATTTTGGAATGGGACATACATCATTAATGTATCTGCAGACGAATTACTTTAATGTGGTAAAATTGGATGGATCATTGACAAGAGATATTTTGGATAATGAGAGAAACAGTGATATCATTGGCTCCATCATGTATCTGGGGAGGTCCCTTGATTTTAAGATCATAGCAGAGTATGTGGAGACAAAGGAGCAGAGGGACGAGCTGGAAAGACTGGGATGCAATGCATTTCAGGGATATCTTTACAGTAAGCCTTTGAAGTTGGAAGATCTGCTTGTCTGGATGGAACAAAGAAAAAAGTGAAAATGCAATCATGAGTAGGAAGTGCGTTACATATTCACAAAGTGAATAAATTTTTGATAACATCATAACAGCCATCGGTCAGATATTATTTTCTGACCGATGGCTGTTATTTATGTTAGGAGTATCGAGTTAAGATAAAATATTCCATATATGATACTTGTTCCCGGCATTATTTGCCAAGGACTTCTTTGATGCTGTTTAATACAACATCCTTTTCGAATGGTTTGGTGATAAACTGCTTTGCACCATATTTCAAAGCATCTAATACCTTGGACTGCTGACCGGCTGCGGTGATTATGATAACCTTTGCCTCCGGATCGATCTCGAGGATCTTTTGTAACGCCTCGATACCATCCATCTTAGGCATCGTGATATCAAGAGTGATAAGATCTGCCGGCTGCCGTTTAAACATTTCGACCGCTTCCTCGCCGTTTGTAGCCTCGCCGATCACAGAATAGCCTTCCTCCTCCAGAAGGTTCTTCATGATCATGCGGGACATTCTGGAATCATCTACAACCAATACAGATCCCTTGGAATCGGTACGTACGTCATAAACCTGTTTTTCATTAGAGGCAAAATGATAAGGAGTATCTCCCAGCTTAAGCTGGTCATTGTCTGCGATCACAAGATGGATGCTGTGATCCTCTATATAGACCGGTAATACATGGAAATCTCCCTCTATAGTCTGATCCTGATAAGCAAATACAGGCTCTAATTCTAATTCCTTCTCCTTCTCGCTCTGCTCGGAAGCAAAGAGACCGTTGCTGACATTGATAAACTCACAGACAGCATCGAAGATATCTGCAGTATCGTTCTGCTTGTCCCCGGAGAAATTGTCTGCGATCAGGGAGAATGCCTTCTCGTCAGCGTCATCAGCAAGAGCCAGATAAAAATGTCCGTCTCCGGATAATTTCTGTCCGGCAAGAGAATGGTAGGACAGAGACTTTACATGCTTGATCTGTCCAATATAAAAATCTCTAGTAACGAAACGGTTAATATTGCGGACCACCAGCCCTGCCAGATCTGTGATGGAAGCGTTGGCAGCACATGCAAAGATCGGGATCAGTGCATCCAGATCATCTGCCTTTAAAGCGGCCATATCTGTATCAGAAAAGCCATGCTCCTTCTGGAATGCAGATAAGGTCTTATCAATAACGGAAGCAGTCAGCTTCGTGCATTCGGTTAAAGCCTGTGTGAA
>JBNMJP010000373.1:0-1888 GCA_050873905.1 Jutongia sp.
AAAGAAGGTGGCTCTCAGAGAATACTTCTCCAGTCTGCCGTTGATCTCATCAAACTGCTCCAGAGAGCGTTTCTCGTGGCCATATGCCTGTACCACTCTCTGATTGCCGATCATCTCGTCGATCAAAGCCGTCTGGGCTCCTCTTTCCTTTGACTGCATTTGAAACATGGTGTAGGACTTTTTGGCAATAAAGCCTGCCACAAAAAAGGACAATGGAGTCACCAGAATCACCACAAGCGTGATCCATACATTGATCCGCAGCATAAACACCAGAGTTCCAACGATCGTCATCACACCGGTAAATGCCTGGGTAAATCCCATCAGAAGACCATCGGCAAACTGATCCACATCTGCGATCACACGGCTTACAATATCTCCAGCCGCATGGCCATCCAGATACTTCAGTGGCACGATCTGGATCCGGTCCATGGCATCCTTCCGGATATCCTGAACCACATGATAAGTAATATAGTTATTGCAGATATTCATGATCCACTGTGCCACACCTGTAATGGTCAGCACGATCAGCATCGTTTTCACGATGGGTTTTAATCCGGCAAAATCAACCTTTCCTTTCTCTACCATGAGATCCACGGCATTACCTGTAAGGATCGGAAGATAAAGTGTTGTGATCACGGTCACCGCCGCAAAGATCAAGGACATCACCACACGGATCCAGTATTTTTTAATGTATTTCATTACTTTTCCCAGAGTCTTTTTCTGGTCATCTCTGGTCATTTTTTCTTTTCCTGCCACCTTTTATCTCACCTCTTCCTTCTGTGTCTTTGTTTCCTCCGGTTTCTTAAACTGGGAATCATAAATCTCCTTATATACACTGCAGTTTTCCAGCAGTTCTTCGTGGGTTCCCATACCTACAAGCTGTCCGTCATCCAGTACCAGGATCTTGTCCGCCTGCTGGATGGAAGAGGTTCTCTGCGATACTATAAATATCGTCGATGTATTTTTCAATGTGCCAAGAGCTTTTCGAAGCTTTGCATCCGTTGCAAAGTCAAGTGCCGAAGCACTGTCATCCAGGATCAGAATAGAAGGCTTTCTCACCAGTGCTCTGGCAATGGTAAATCTCTGTCTCTGTCCTCCGGAAAGGTTTCTTCCTCCCTGCTCGATCTCGTAATCCAGTCCCTCTGGCTTACCGGCAACCACTTCAGATGCCTGTGCAAGCTCCAATGCCTCATTGATCTGTTTATCATCTGCATCCGGATTACCCCAGCGGATATTTTCACGGATGGAACCATGGAACAGCACCGCCTTCTGCATGACAATACCAATGTTCTGCCGCAGTTCCTCCAGTCTGTACGATTTTACGTCCTGTCCGTTAATTCGTACACTTCCCTCTGTGGCATCATAAAATCTCGGGATCATATGCACCAGAGAAGTCTTTCCAGAACCGGTACCGCCAATAATACCGATGGTCTGGCCCGGCTCTGCCGTAAAAGTGATATCCTCCAGAGACGCTTCTCCCGCACCTTTATATGCCAATGCCACATGGTCAAACTCCACAAGTGCCGGTTTCTTGTCCTGACCCGGCTCAAAGGATACATTCCCGTCCTCCAGACTGCTGTTTACCTCCAGCAAGGACTGGATACGATTGCCGCATGCCACACATTTTGTAGTCATGATGATAGTATTGGCAAGCTTGACTAACTCCACCAGGATCTGTGACATATAATTGATCAGCGCCACGATCTGTCCCTGTGTCAATGTTCCCATATTGATACGGACCGCTCCTGTCCAGATCAGTGCCACCAGTGCTCCGTTGATCATAATATAAGTAACCGGATTCATCAGTGCGGAAATACGTCCCACAAAAAGCTGCATTCTGGTGAGAAGATCATTTTCCTGACGAAAGCTTTCTCTCTCTGCCTGCTCC
>JBNMJP010000374.1:0-1884 GCA_050873905.1 Jutongia sp.
CCATTGGAATGCGGTGTTGGATAATCCATTTTGTCAAAGCATCCAAAAACCATGATCCGGTATCCGTTTTCTTTGGCTCTCCGATAGATTGTATGCATCAAGCCGGCATTTTCCTTATCTTGAAGCTGCGAAACACAAACGCCGATTATATTCGATTTTTTATCTGTACGTACTCTACTATTCATTTTGGCATCTCCTATTTTCTTTGTTTCGCCTTCCATTATTTCTCTGTTTTATTATACAACATTTCCCCCCTGCTGTCACGCTTTGTCCCGTTTTCTGTACTGTCCGGCATAATACCTCAAACCAACGATAAAACAAACCGCTGCAGCAATCACGATCACCACAGACACATGACTGTATAGTGCCGGGGCATGTGCCTCCAGCAGCCCCAGCCCGATAGAGGTCGAATTAAATGTGATATGCATGAGCATAGATGCAAGAACTGTCCCCGTAACCTGCACTACCATCCCCAGAAGCATTCCCAGGACAAATGCATATAGGCCCTGTATCATATTCATGTGGAAAATTCCAAACAATGCTGCCTGCAATGCATTTGCCGTCCAAAAGGAAAAAGCAGGTTTCAATCGGTCCAAAATAACACCCCGGAATATGAATTCCTCTGCAATCGGCCCCACCAGCATAACATAAGGAATTGCAAAAGCACTGTTGGTAATGTCCAGCGTATCCATCAGCTTTTCATAAGAAGTAAACGCAGACGGAAAGATCTGTGCCGCCAGTCCCACGATCAAAGTCAGAACAATACATGCTCCAAAACCTAATGCCAAAGCTCCGGGGACTCTCGCTCCTCCCAATCGCTCCCTAAAGGGAAATGGTCTTTCTCTCCATCGCCACCGACAATAGAGGGTACCACACCATCCAATAGCGATTACAGCGTATACCAGAGAAATGATCATAGAATAGTCATTCACAGACCGCAATAACAGCCTTGACAGATCTGCCCGGGTTCCTCCCTGTACAAACAATACATAAACTCCCACGATAATCATACAAAGCATAGAAGCCACAAATTGAATCACAAATGCTCCCAGCAAAATCATAAGCGCCTTAAATACGGCAGATACTCTCAGCTTCTTTAATGCTGCGGCAGCCGCTCCGCCTGCCGCCTGATCCGTCATAGGATCTCTGCCCGTCAGATTCTCCTGAGGGGTCACAACCTCCCGGTCCGGACAATCCTTCTGTCTCGTTTCTTTTTTCTGCTTATCCATCTCCTGCTTCCTCCCTGATCACGAAAAAAGGCAGCCCCACCATTTTCCCTGATTTCTGTTATGTTACAAACATTTTCCTTTACACGAAAAAACAAAGGGCTGCCTGCTGGCAGCCCCAACTTGTATGTATTATTTCTTTCTCTGTAAAAATACCGGTATCTTAATCTCCCCATTGTCAGATGCCTGTCTGTTATATGCTCCTGCTCCCGGAGAAACCGGTGCTGCCGGTTTTTGCATAGATGGTGCAGAAACCGTCTTTTGTACAGAAGATGCAACCTGACCCTCTTTCGTTGCAAAATTTGTCTTTGGTACGGCGGTTTTCGTAAAGGAAGGAACGACATTCTTCTCCTCGTCCAGACCTGTAGCGATAACCGTGATCTTCACTTTCTCTTCCATAGAAGGATCAACTACTGCACCAAAAATGGTATTGCAGTTTTCTCCTGTAAGTTCCTCAATATAGGATGCTGCATCATTGGCATCAAATAATGTAATATCACCGGAAATATTGATGATAACATGGGAAGCTCCCTCGATGGTCGTCTCAAGAAGAGGACTGGAAATTGCCTGCTTCACAGCATCCAGACACTTCTCATCCCCTTCGCCAACACCAATACCAATGTGGGCAATGCCTTTATCCTTCATAACAGTCTGAACA
>JBNMJP010000375.1:0-1883 GCA_050873905.1 Jutongia sp.
CATTGCTTATCCGGATAGATCGTCATATAGCTTAAAAGATCAATCGCCGCTTCAAACACCACAATCTCAATACAAGCCTCCCGGTGTAAATGAAATCCATACTGTTTGTCGTTGCCCTCCACATCACACTTAAAGCTCTTTCCACTCCGGTCAAACACTCCCCGCATACTGGCAAACTTCGGAGTACCGCTTGCATCCGTCCCCACAAAGACCACATTGTGATAATTCTTTGCTTCATAAAGGATGCCGGCTTTCACAAAGTGATCTACCACCCCTTTAGCAATTCCTCTCTGATTCACCAGATAGTCATACAGATAAGCATTACTCCCGGCATACTCCGGAAGTACAAATTCTTTTCTTTCCTCTGCTACGATCCCGTTTGGTAAGATAACACCATGCAATGTTTCCTTTGATTCCAGTCTTTTATACCCGGTAAAATCAAGAAGCCAGAACACAGCTTCTTTTACATCCATTCCTGCAAATACCCGTAAAAAATCAATCTGGCTTCCTCCATTCTCTCCTTTCTCATACCTTCTGGACCATCGGAACCAATGTGTCCGGTTATAGATCCGGATGGAATCCATTTCCTTTAAGGTGTGATACTTCCCGATCCGCCGGACGGTATATCCCAGATGAGACGCCACAGCACATAAGTCTACCGACTTTGCGATCCTAAGTTCTTCCTCCGTGAATCTCATGAGCATCTTCTCCTTTCTCCGCAACAAGCTGTTCATTCCAGTCCATGAAATGATAATCCTCTGCCAGATGAATACATGGATTCTTCATAATGCCCTTTTCCCGAAAGCTGAAATATTCCTTATTATCGCCTCCCACGATGATATGGTCCATCAATGGAATCCCGACAAGACCGGTTACCTTCTGCATCCGATCCGTTAGACGAATATCATCCTTGGATGGTGTCAGATCACCGGAAGGGTGATTATGCACCATGATCAATCTGGCAGCGTTTGATAAAATACTGGCTTTGAGCATGTCTCGCGGATTTACTACGGAATAATCGAGTGTACCGGCACTGACAAAACTGCAGTTGATCGGTGTACCATCTGCTTTTAAGTTAATGACGCAGACCAGCTCCCGATCCATATCACAAAGCACCTCACCAACCAGATGAACGGCAGCCTGCGGGCTGTTAAGCTTCTGGTCCGAATAAATGGGAGCATCTCTTACAAGCCGGATACTTACCACATCCAGCTTAAAAGCATCACGACTCATCCTCTGTCACCTCTTCTTTCGGAAACTCTACCGTCACCACTGTATCTTCCGGCTGACTCTGTAACAGTTTCTTTAATTCCTCTACACTGTATCCACTCTGATCTGACATCGTCTGCCTCCTATCTCGCCGGACCTTCCTTTTCATAGATCATCGGCGGCTCTGCAATAACACCGTCTAACCCCTTTTCCGGCACATCTGTGGCAAGCTCCAGCTTTCTGAGATCCTTATCATAATGGTATACATTATTGGACAGCCGCTCATCCAAGGTAACAGCAGTCATATTGACATCGTGAACCATTTGTGCCAAATACTCCGGAGCTCCCATCTCTACAGATACTGCGATGGTTTCATGGATAGAGGAAGGGAGCAGATATAGATCCGTTCCTATCTGCTCTGCCAGTTTATGAAGATTTTCCTCATATAACATGGATGCCGCTCCATTTATTCCCATCTCATTCGTGATCACCCACAAGTTTTTTTCCGGAGGTATCTCATCAAACACTCCCATGGATTCCAGTAATTCTTGTGGCATTCCATCTTTGCCTGCCATATCTGTCATTACTTCCTGCATTGACTTTACTCTTGGTGGGCAGATACGCTTTGTATTCTCCACCGCATGCTGAAATAACTCTTCCTCTGTAAATCCACG
>JBNMJP010000376.1:0-1863 GCA_050873905.1 Jutongia sp.
GCGATCGGAGGCGTTGCTACCATCATTGGCGGAATTATCGGCATTATAGCCGGAAAGACTGCCGGAGGCATCCTTACAATCGGCGTCGGATGTCTGTTATTTGCACTTGGCTCTGCATTCTGCTATCTGGGAATATTCCTTGCCATCCGGTTATTCCCTTTGCTCTGGAAACAGCTTCAGCGTTTCTGGGACTGGATCACAGGAAATCTTACAGGAAAGGAACAGTCTTATTAGACGAGTGTGAATTATGAAAAAAAGAAATATTTTTTTGATCGTTTTATCCGGCATCTTTTTGATTGGTATATTATGTATTATTGCAGGAATCTCCATGGGAGGGACACTGACATCATCGGAAGCATATACGGAAAGCGGGTCCATGATTCTGTCTGATAATGAAGCTTCACAGATCACTGGCTTCAACTTTGATATTCAGGCTCAGGAGGTCGTAATCCAGTCCGGGGAATCTTATAGCATTGAAACCAAAAATGATAATAAAAATAACCGCTATCATTCCTACATTGAGGACGGGATTTGGCATGTGGAAACCCCTGATAATGAACAGGCCAATGTCACGATCCTCGACCACACGATCCAGATCCCTTTTGGCCACAGGATCACGAATGATAGTCTCTATACGATCACCATCCCCTCCGATGCAGCCTTTGACAGCGCAGATATTTCCTTAGCAGCAGGGGCATGCCGTATCAAAACACCTTTGATCGCCGGACAGGCCACCATAAAAATCGGTGCCGGAGATTTAACGGCAAAGGAGCTGCAGGCAAAGACATTAACTATCAAAATCGGTGCCGGAGAAGGTATTATTGACAAGCTGCAGGTTACGGAGCACTGCACCACGAAGGTCGGTGTGGGAAATCTGGAGCTTGGAAAAAGGGATCATGTTTCCAATGTCCACAATCTGGTTTCTAAAACAGCCATGGGAAATACCGAGATTACAGGAAAGCTCACAGGAAGCAGTACATTGAAATGTTCTACCGGAAATCTGGATCTGACACTGGCAGGTGCAAAAAGTAATTACAACTTTAGCACAAGCGCCGCCAGGGGAGACATTACCTTCAAAAAGGACTCTCAGTCAGAAAACAGTTCCTCAGAAAATTATGGAGATGTAACCCTCAAATGCAGCATGGGAGCCATTACGGTAGACTTTATGAATTAACGAAAAACTTCACATATACACAAAAAAAGGAACTGATACCCATTCATGTACCAGTTCCTTTTTCGTATTCTTATCATTTACATTTATTACTACATTCTCTTTGCTGCTTGATTTCTTATTACTGCTCACTGTGCCAATGCAGCCGGTGAAGCTGTCCATCTCTCTCCGCTTCCAGAAAGCTGTTCTGCCGCAATGCCTCGTACAACACAATTGCAACAGAATTGGAAAGATTCAGGGAACGGATATTGTGATTCATCGGAATACGAAAGGCATTTTTTTCATTGTCCACAAGAATCTCCTCCGGTATACCGGCACTTTCCTTGCCAAACATAATATAGGCATCCTCCGGGTATGAGACATCCGTATAGGTCTGATGTGCCTTTGTGGTGGCCATATACATATTGCCTACAGCCTGTGGATTCTTCTCCAGAAAATCCTCATAGCATTCATAGACCGTGACATCCAGCTTATCCCAGTAATCCATTCCGGCTCTTTTGAGCATTTTATCGCTGATCTGAAATCCCAGCGGCTCGATCAGATGAAGTCTGGAACCGGTCGCACAGCAGGTACGCCCGATATTTCCGGTATTGGCCGGTATCTCCGGCTCAAGAAGTACAATGTTTATCATAGGATTCCTCTTTTTATTTTCTGTGTCTCTCGATAAAATGTTCAATACGGTCCAATGCCAC
>JBNMJP010000377.1:0-1854 GCA_050873905.1 Jutongia sp.
ATTATGATACATATTTCAGTAAGTGTTCGGTGCTGATCGAGACGACGCAGCCGGAAGCACAAAGGATATCATTAGAATACTTGACAGATATAGGAGGCTTATATGGAGAATAGGCGGGTATTAAATGCGGAGGAACTATTAGAAAAGATTTTTTTCTTTATGAATGAGATGGTAGATACGAAGGATTTCAGCTCTACAATCCTGCTTTTGACAGAATTGGGACGGACTTTGGCCAATTCGGAAAGAGCCTCCTTCTGGTACTGGGACAGGTCAAAGAAGCAGTATTGGACCCTGGTGGCACTTGACAGTCCCCGTATCGTCGTTCCGGAGGGAAGCGGTATCGTGGGGGCTTCCATTGCCGGAAATGAGACGATCCTGATCAATGATCCCTATCAGGATGACCGATTTAATCAGGAGGTGGACAAGGAGACAGGATACCAGACCAGATCCATTCTCTGTATTCCGGTGACGAATTCCAAGGGAGAGGTGATCGGAGCATATCAGGCGATCAACAAAATGGATGATCAGGGATACTGGTATTTTGATGACCGGGACGAAAAACGTCTGGCAATGGCAGCCGTTTTTTGCGGCAAAACTTTGGAGTCCCAGATCTTGTACAGTGAGTCCCAGCTTGACCAGCTGACGGGACTGAAAAACCGCCGGGGATATTATGAATATTATGAGAAAAATATCCATCCGTATCTGTTGAGACAATCCTGCTCTATTGTGATGGCAGACATTGATTTCTTTAAGCGGGTCAATGATACCTATGGACATAATGCCGGGGATGTTGTGTTAAAATGTATTGCCGCTATTCTTAGAAATGCAGCGGGGACATCCGGCGAGGTGATCCGTTGGGGCGGCGAGGAGTTTGTGATCCTTTTAAAGGATTGTGCCGTGTCCCGGGCGGCAGTTTTTGCGGAGAATGTCCGCAAAAAGGTGGAGTCTTCGATCTGTTATTTTGAAGATATACCGATCCGTGTGACCATGTCCTTTGGAGTGAAGGCATTGGATTCACTCCTGTCACCGGAGGAGAATGTAAAGGGTGTGGATGAGAAACTCTATGAAGCCAAAACCGCCGGACGCAACCGGGTAGCGGTTGATGAAATCTGATGTAGGGGGATAGATTGGGTATGGGAAAATCCGTTTTTATCAGTTACAGCTCTAAGGATGAGCGATACATAAAAAAAATGACACAGATGCTGGAGAAAATGGGAATTTCATATTGGATCGCACCGGATATGATACCGGCAGGTTCGAATTATGCCAGAGAGATTCCAAAGGCGATCCGGGACTGTGAGATATTTTTGCTGGTTCTTTCTCAGGCGTCCCAGCAGTCAATCTGGGTGGAAAAGGAGATTGACAGTGCCATTTATTACCGGAAAACCATTGTGCCGTTTCAGATTGATGACAGTGTGATGACAGATATGTTCCGGTTTTATCTGAATAATGTGCAGACAATCCGTTGTGTCAACCGGCCCAAGGAGGCGATCGAGGAGCTGAAGCATCGTCTCAGATCCCTTTTGATGGGACCGAGGGAGATCATGCAAAACGTCGAAGCAGCTTCTGCTGTACCAAATGATGGTCAGAAGAAGGAAGGAGAAGACCGCAAAGGCTTTCGACAGCCAAAATCAAAAACAGAGACACAAAATGAACAGGATATATCGGAAAATCAACAGGCAGAAATGGGACAAAATGCAGATGTGAGGGAGAAAGCGGAACATAAACGGGAGAATACAACCGGTCTTCGCAAAAAGAGATCTTCCTATCTTGAATCCAGAGGCATTCCGAAGGAGTGTAAATATTGTGGCGGTAAGCTGGAGAAAATTTCTCAGGGAGTATACCGCTGTAAGG
>JBNMJP010000378.1:0-1847 GCA_050873905.1 Jutongia sp.
CAGCTTGCGGGACAGGCTCTGGAACCCGCAGCGGAGGGCATTGCGTATTCGGTTGTTTTTTTTGTGGTGTTTGCGGTGTTACAGTTTGTGCTGCTGCACAGTATCCGGGCATTAAAGCTGGTGGATCATATACCGGTGCTTGGTACCATGAATAAGCTGGCAGGAGGAATTTTGGGATTTTTCTGGGTGTTTATCCTGTGTATGTTACTTGGCAATGTCTTTTTTTCCTATGTGCCGGAGGAGCTTCGCTCACAGTGGGGCTTTACGGAGCAGAAAGTAAAACAGACGGTTCTTCTCAGTGCATTTGTGCCGGATCAGGCAGCGAAGAATCATAAAAAAGTATCGGATCAATGATCGCAGAAGCCGGTTAATTGTACAGAAAAAGATCAGGTTTGTGATTCCGGCAGATGGATTTCCGGAAAGGTGTGAATGTAGATATGAATAAAGTGAATTATCAGAGGGAGCTGGATCAGATCATTGATCATCTCCAAAAGGAAGAAAAGGTGCCAAAGCTATTAATGCATAGCTGTTGTGCCCCCTGCAGCAGTTACTGTCTTTCTTATCTGGCAGAGTATTTTCATATTACAATTTATTATTATAATCCTAATATTACAGAGCAGGCAGAATATCAAAAGAGAGTGAAGGAACAGCAGAGACTTCTTGGAGAACTTCCGGTAAAGTACCCCATTTCATTTGTGGAAGGGGCATATGAGCCTGAGGTATTTCTATCAATGGCAAAGGGCATGGAACAGCTCCCGGAGGGAGGCGAGCGCTGTTTTGCCTGCTATGAGCTGCGGCAGAGGAAGGCGGCAGAATATGCAAAGGAGCATGGATTTGATTACTTTACCACGACACTTTCTGTCAGTCCTCACAAAAATGCGGCAAAGCTCAATGAAATCGGTCTGCGGCTGGCGCAGGAGTATGATATTCCTTATCTGGTATCGGATTTTAAGAAAAAGGGCGGTTATCTGAAATCCATTGAGTTGTCCGCAGAATATCATTTGTACCGGCAGGATTACTGCGGCTGTGTTTACAGCAAGGCGGCGAGAGAACGGGAAAAACAGCAGAAGGCATTGGAGGCTTGATGGATGGGCGTGAGAGATATGAGATGAGCTGTGGAGTTTGAGGGATAGATAACAAGTATATCAGAAGTGCTGTGGAGTTTGAGGGATAGATAACAAATATATCAGAAGTGCTGTGGAGTTTGAGGGATAGATAACAAATATATCAGAAGAGCCATGGAGGTTTGAATTATGGATGAAAAATATATGAGAAGAGCCATCGAACTGGCCCGCAAGGGAGAGGGACATGTCAATCCCAATCCTCTGGTGGGAGCCGTGATCGTCAGAGATGGAGAGATTCTGGCGGAAGGGTATCATGCTCGCTATGGGGATCTGCATGCCGAGCGGAGTGCCTTTGCAAATCTTAAGACAGATGCCACGGGGGCAGAGATGTATGTGACTCTGGAACCTTGCTGTCACTATGGCAAGCAGCCGCCGTGCACCCAGGCGATCATAGAGCACGGCATCCGCAAGGTTTATGTGGGCTCCGATGATCCCAATGCACTGGTGGCAGGAAAGGGAATCCGCCAGCTTCAGGATGCGGGGATTATCGTGGAAACCCATGTGCTGAAAGAGGAGTGCGACGCATTAAATGATGTATTTTTTCATTATATTACCACGAAGACGCCATATGTGGTCATGAAGTATGCCATGACCATGGACGGCAAGATCGCCTGTCATACAGGTGCCAGCTAATGGGTGACCGGTGAAGAGGCAAGAGCCCACGTGCAGCGTATGCGCAATAAATACACGGGCATTATGGTGGGAGTGCAGACGGTGCTTGCA
>JBNMJP010000379.1:0-1844 GCA_050873905.1 Jutongia sp.
ATGTAGGTCTTGGATATGAAAAGGTCGGGACATAAAAACAGAAGGAAAAAGGAGTGTAGACATGGTAGCAATTATTCAAAGCTATTGGAGCATGCTTTTAGGTGCGCTCGGTAAAACACTGTTACTGACATTGTTATCTCTGTTTTTCGCGATGATCATCGGTATGATCTTTGCGCTGATGAATGTAGGCAGAAGCAGAGTTTGTAACTGTATCGGAACAATTTATGTAGATGCGGTACGAGGCGTTCCGCTTATTGTACTTGCATATTTTATCTATTTCGGTGTACCGGCCGGTATTAAGATGATGGGAATTCAGGATTTCAGATTATCTGCTCTGCAGGCAGGTACGATCGCGCTTTCCATGAACTGCGGTGCGTATATGGCAGAGATTATCAGAGCTGGTATTGAAAGTGTGGACAAAGGACAGATGGAGGCGAGCAGAAGCCTTGGTCTTTCCTATGGAAAGAGTATGCGTCTGGTTGTGATCCCACAGGCGATCCGTACAATGATCCCTTCTATTATCAACCAGTTCATCATTACATTAAAGGATACCTCAATCCTTTCCGTTATCGGATTCCCGGAACTGACCAACATGGGTAAAACGATCAGCGGTAATACATTTAAGAGCCTACAGACATGGGCAATCGTCGGCATTATGTATATGGTGATCATTGTGACACTCAGCAAGATTGCAAAGAAGATCGAGAGGAGGATCAAACGTGGCAGATAAGAAAATAATGGTTCACGTTGAGAACCTGAAAAAGAACTTTGGAAAGCTTGAAGTATTAAAAGATATCAGTGTAGATATTTCAGAAGGAGAAGTTGTGGTATTGCTTGGCCCGTCCGGTAGTGGTAAGTCCACATTCCTACGCTGTTTAAATCAGCTTGAGGTTGCAACAGCAGGCAAAATCCTTGTAGATGGCAATGATGTGACAGATAAACATATTGATATCAATAAAGTGCGTGAAAATATCGGAATGGTGTTCCAGCATTTTAATCTGTTTGGCCATAAGACTGTGCTGGAAAATATCATGATGGCGCCGGTCGAACTGAAGAAAATGACAAAAGAAGAAGCAAAGGAAAAGGGAATGCAGCTCTTAAAGCGCGTTGGTATGGATTCCAAGGCAGACTGCTATCCGTCCCAGATCTCCGGTGGTCAGAAGCAGCGTGTTGCGATTGCGCGTGCACTTGCCATGAATCCGAAGATCATGCTGTTTGATGAGCCGACCAGTGCGCTCGATCCTGAAATGGTAGGCGAAGTTCTTGCCGTTATGAAGGAGCTGGCATCCGAAGGTATGACAATGGTAGTTGTGACGCATGAGATCGGTTTTGCCAGAGAAGTGGCAGATCGTGTTATTTTTATGGATGACGGCTATATTGTAGAGCAGGGAACACCGCAGGAGGTTATTCTGAATCCGAAGGAACCCAGAACGATCGATTTCCTGAATAAAGTATTATAGAAGCTGTCAGTATCAATCGTCAGGGTCACTGAGAATTTGAGCGAAGCAGGAGAATATAAATGAAACGAATCATAACGATCAGCCGTGAATTTGGTGCGGGCGGCGGTTCCATCGGAAGCGCTGTGGCAAAAAAACTCGGTTTTGAATATTACGACAAGGAAATTATCTTAAAGGCTGCCAGAAAATCCAACATGGATATGGACAGAGTCCTGAAATGGGATGAAAAGGTTCCGTCCAATTTTGGATTTGCCCAGAGTCTGTTCGATTTTTATAACAGACCACAGGGAGAAAAGCTGTATGCAGCGCAGGAAGCGATCATCCGTGAGATCGGTGAAAAGGGAAAATGCGTGATCGTCGGCAGAAATGCCAATACGATCCTGAAGA
>JBNMJP010000380.1:0-1842 GCA_050873905.1 Jutongia sp.
CCGATTACAACAATACCGTCAATTCCATGCTTCCGGCAGATCTCGGCTGCTTTCTCCTGATATTCCTTCTCGCGGAATTCTTTGCAGCGTGCGGTATAAAGAATCGTTCCTCCAAGCTGGATGATATTGGAAACCGATAAAGTATCCATCTCCTCAATATCCTCCTCCAGAAGTCCGGCATATCCTCTCTTGATACCCATAACTCTGACACCATTTGCGATTGCGGTACGAACGACAGCACGAATGGCTGCATTCATTCCCGGCGCATCCCCACCACTTGTCAATACACCAATTGTTTTTACTGCACTACTCATTTTGTCCTCCGTTTCAACTAATCGGAAATAAGGGGCTGTAAATTCAAAGTCCGGTCTTACTTCCTCTTATTTTATCTTTAACGAATCATTTACATACTATTCATCGTACCCTCTATTGTACGTCATTCCGTTGTTTTTTTCAACCCAAACAATAAGCACTGTCTTGAAAATTTCAATCCGGCGGTACTATAGCTTTCTCTCCTTGAGAGCCGCTTCGATCATTCCCTCCAGAACATTTTCCCGGATCACCTGTCTCGCATTGACATTGCGTCCCGGCGGAAGCTTTTTCATCTGTCGTTCCTCCTCCAGATAAACGATCACCTGATCTGTCCCGTCATATGGAGATAATTTCTCATAGATCTGCTGTTCTCTTTCCTGAAAATCCGCTAAATTTTTAAAACGGAGCCACAGCTCACACGGAAGCATGTCAAACGGAATAATATCCTGACAGATCACCTTTCCGTCCCGGTCACCACCCATATCAGCCCTTCCGCGGATAAATACCTTGGCATCCTCCCGGCACTGTTCTTTTTTCTTCTCATAAACATTTGGAAAGACAAGCACCTCCACAGCACCATATACATCCTCCAACGTAAGATACGCCATGAGTTTATTTGTCTTTGTGGTCTTAACCGTCTTTGCCGTGATCATTCCACCAATGATCACACTTTCCTGATCATGTACCCGTGCATTTTCCGTGACGCTCTCTTCCTCCGACTCCCGGACAAAATCCTGGGAGCTGCAGGTGGAATTTTTCCGGATCAGCCCCAGATATTCCTCCAGCGGATGACCGCTGATGTAAATACCAAGAACCTCCTTTTCGTAGGCGAGAAGCTCTTCCTTTTCAAACTCCTCCAATGCCGGATAAGACACATCATTTGCATGCTCCAGCTCCTCGTCTCCCATATCAAACAGAGACATCTGACCGGACATGGAATCCTTTTTCTCCCGGTTTACACTGTCCAGCATGCTCTGATATACCTGAAGCTTCTGCCGCCGGTTGCCCTCCAGTCCGTCAAAAGCTCCTGCCTTAATGAAATTCTCAATGGAGCTTTTGTTGACCTCTTTGCTGGTGAGACGGCGCATAAAATCCTGCATGGACGTAAAGCGTCCTCCCCTTTCCCGTTCCTGCACAATATTATTGATCACACCGGAACCAATGCCCTTGATCGCAGAAAGGGCATAACGGATCCTTCCGTCAGACACGGAAAAATAACTATATCCTTCATTTACATCCGGAGGCAGGATCTCAATATCCATCCGCCGGCATTCCATAACATACTCTACGATCTTATTGGTATTTTCTTTAACGGACGTCAGCAAAGAAGCCATAAACTCCACCGGATGATAGCATTTTAACCACGCTGTCTGGAATGTTACCATACCGTACGCCGCTGCATGGGATTTGTTAAATGCATATGCGGCGAAACTGATCATCTCATCATAGATCTTGTTGGCAACCTCCTCAGAGATGCCGTTGGCAATGCAGCCCTTTACGCCCTCTTCCTCGTTTCCGTAGACAAAGTTC
>JBNMJP010000381.1:0-1841 GCA_050873905.1 Jutongia sp.
GTAACCATACACTGATACTGATTCCAGATATTAACCATACGGTCAAGCTTTTCTTCATCAGACTTCACAGTAAACTTGGAAAGGAGATCCTCCCAGTTTGCCTTTAATGCAGCAAGAGCGGCATCTACCTGCTCGTCTGTCTGGTATTTGGCAAGAAGCTCATCGGCTGGCTTCTTATTGATCACATTAGGGGCAGTAAACTTCTCGTCCTTAGGATTCTCACAGTAACCCAGAACGAAGATGAAGCTCTTTGTCTCGCCCGGCTCAAGCTCTACATTGATCTGATGAGATCCGATCGGATACCATCCACTGGTGATGGAATCGTGGGACTTGCCCTCCTCAACAACCTGAGGATCAGTCACACCACGGTAAGCACCGAGGAACTCGTCACGGCTTGTATCAAAACCATCAACAGGAGTGTTTACAGAATAAACAGCGAAATGGTTACGACGCTCACGGTATTCTGTCTTGTGATAGATCGTAGATCCGATCACCTCAACCTCACCGGTGTTGAGATTACGCTGATAGTTTGTCATATCGTCCATGGCATTCCAGAGACAGAATTCAATATATGAGAACAGAGTAAAGCTCTTTTTCTCAGAAGTTTTGTTGGTAAATTTGATCTGGTTTACCTCACAGTTGTCATTTAAAGGAACAAATGCAAGGAGGGAAGCCTCAAGACCGTTCTTTACGGAAGTAAAACGGCTGTATCCCATACCATGACGGCACTCATAGGAATCAAGCTCTGTCTTGACCGGCATCCAGCCAGGATTCCATACGGTATCGCCTTCCTTGATGTAATAATAACGTCCGCCCTCGTCATTTGGAATATTGTTATAACGATAACGGGTCAGACGGAGAAGCTTTGCATCCTTATAAAAGCTGTATCCTCCGCAGGTATTGGAAATCAGCGAGAAAAAGGCTGTGCTTCCCAGATAATTGATCCATGGAAGTGGCGTCTTCGGGGTGGTGATGACGTACTCCTTATTTGGATCATCAAAAAAACCAAATTTCATATAGTCCTCCATTCCGCCGTATCACGGCATATAGTTATAATGTTGGTCATAGAACAGACCTAAGTAATTAAAGTATATCGTAATCCGGGGGGGAAATCAAGAAAATACTTAAAGATTTTCGCAAAGATTTTTACAAAAGATTTCCGGCAGTTCAGGTATAGAATCATAAATCAGGGAATAGGGTGAAAGGAAGGGAACGATCAGGATGGAAAATTCATGGAAAAGAGAAAAAAAGAATTTGTTCTTCTGGCAGTCGCAGTGGCTGCCTTTGTGGCATTTGCCGGGATTCAGAAAAAGCAGGTAAAACAGTATACCCAGGTGCTGGGAAGGAATGTGGAAAATACTGCGGTAACGGCATCGGCTGGTGCGGTCTGCGAAGAGAAGAAACCGGTGGTATACCTGACCTTTGACGATGGACCAAGCAGTCTGACAGAGAAATATCTGGATATTCTGAAGAAGCATAATATCCATGCTACATTTTTTCTGATCGGCCAGCAGGTGGAGGAAATGCCCGAGGTTGTGGAACGGGAACTGAAGGAGGGACATGAAGTTGGTGTACATACTTATACCCATGAGTCCTGTGAAATTTATGGCTCCTGTCAGGCATATTATGAGGATGTTAATAAAGTACGGAATGTGTTGGAAAAGAAATTTGATTATAAACCTTCTTTTTGGCGATTTCCATGGGGAAGTGCAAATTGTTATATTCGTTCCTATAAAGATGAAATTGTACAAAAGCTTTATGATCAGAATATGGAATATGCCGATTGGAATGTCAGCGCAGAAGATTCCGTGGGGACGCCAAGCGTAGACAGTATATTAAGA
>JBNMJP010000382.1:0-1835 GCA_050873905.1 Jutongia sp.
CATCCGTACTGTTCTCACTGAAATGATCCGCATGGATCACAATGCCTACCCTGGCCGGCCCAACATTTTGTAAAATAGCCTGTCCCACGCCGGTGGTACGGTCAATGATCACCACATCATCCTTCGTCAGCTGTAATTTCTGCACCATATATCCCACAAATTCTTCCTTGGAGCATAGAAGTCTGTCCGGGAACTGATACATTACCACGTCATTGTCATTGATCTCCTCGTAGGCTACAGATCCGTCTTCGTTGAAGAATCTACGCTGGTACAAATGTGCCTGTCCGTCCAGTGGTGCATAATATTCCGAATAAATCCTGCAATAGGTAAAATAATCCTTCCGGATCAGGCAGCCGTTCGACACAATCTCCACACGGTGCACGCGGTCCGATGTGTCATCTGCCATATATACGGTGTAAAAATTTCCCTGCCCGGGAAATACATATTTGCAGATTTTGCCGTCTCTGGAAAATGTAAAATCCTGTCGGTTCATGCTGTGCTCCAGATCCCCCAGCGTATAGGTGACCGGTGCAATCTTCGTGTCCGTAAAATAAGTATATAGCCACAATATCTCCTCATCCAGAAATCCAATGTTTTCCGTCATGTGCTGGATATTCTCCCTCGGAAACATATCAGTAAATACAAATTTAGCGGGAATTCCGGCTCTCCGCAGCAGATTGGCGCGGTAACTCTGCGCATATTCCACGCCGCTGCTGGCCCAACCGATCCCCAAGTTAAAATTGTAGACCATAATCTCTTCTCCTTTTCACTGCCGGTTTTGCTCCCTACGGGAACAAAATCCGCATTTCCCCTTCCTGTGTACGTTCCACATCACTGAGTAAAATGTTTCTCATGATATTACTCTGCACCGTCCTTTCCATCCTTCGGAAAGCTTCCAGTGCATCCCGCCGATATTCATATACCGGATTTCTCTGCGCAGATGCTCTTCCAATCACTGCTGCCTGCAGCTGTTGCAGATAATCCACTTCTTCCACCCAGGCATCATCAATGGCTGCCAGCGTAGCCACCCGCATGAAGTCCAGCATAGTCTCCGGATCTCCCATCCTCTTCTCCTGTTCCGAAATACTTTTCCGAATACGCTCCAGCAGGTACTCTTTTGCATTGCGGCTGTTTAACGCCTCCTGCGGAATTTCCTCCATTCGATAGGAAATATGATCCAGCAGATAGCGGTTCATGATCTGTCTGTCTACAAGTCTCTTTTTCCCGTTTTCTGCAAGAAATGCATTGACATTCCGGATGGCTGTCTTCTCAAATCGTTCCATACTGATGCCGCCACCATCTAAGAGCTCATCCCGCATGGCATAGATCAGCTGTCGCTGCTTCTGCATGACTTCATCATAATACAGTGCCTGTTTTCTTGATAAAACTGCTTTTTCTTCTCCAAGACTCTGGGCATTGTTCACCAGTCTGCGAATTCCGCTTCGTCCCATAGTGCGATGTTGCTTTCGATATTTTTCCATATCGGAAGGTCCAAAAGTTGCCACTACTTCATCTTCCAGAGATACAAAGAAACAACTGCTGCCCGGGTCTCCCTGCCTTCCGGCACGGCCTCTTGCCTGCCTCTCCTGACGGACATTATGCATTCTGCCGATGCCGATAACCGCCAGACCACCCAGTTCACGGACTCCTTCCCCCAGGCGGATGTCTGTCCCCCGGCCTGCCATGGCAGTGGCCACCGTAACCGCACCTTTCTGACCGGCCTCCCGGATCATTGCCGCCTCCCAGAAGGCGTTGTTTGCATTTAATACATTATGCGGAATTCTCCGGTCTGTCAGCAGTTTCGATACCAGCTCCGTCTCTGCAATGGTGCTGAC
>JBNMJP010000383.1:0-1833 GCA_050873905.1 Jutongia sp.
CCTCCGATCAGTCCGATAAACCCTGCCTCAGCGAGAAACAGCTTCTGAATATCCCTCATATCGCAGCCCAATACTTTCATAACACCGATTTCTTTTGTTCTCTCATAGGTAGACATCATCATGGTATTAGCAATGCCAATGGCCGCCACCAGAAACGCCACCATACCAATGCCGCCAAGTACCAGTTCTACGATCCGGAGACTCTTCTGGGCAGAATCGATCAGATCTTTATTGCTGCTTGCAGAGAATCCCATATCCTGTATACTTTTCATGACATCCTCTACATTATCTGCCTGATCCACTTCTATTATAAATGACGTATATACCCACTCATTGAGCGGTTTTCCGTTTGGCTTTGGTTGTCCGGGAATCTTTCCCTTGCCAAAATTCTTTATCAGATAACTTTTCAGATCATCCATATTTACCAGCAGGCTCTGGCTGTAGTTATTGTACTCCTCCAAACCTCCAGCCATTATTCCTGTGATCTTCATTCTGAAATTCAACATAGAATCATCTGCAACCGTCTGTGCCACAGCTTCATCCCCAGAGGTGCCGCTATCTCCATCACTATCTCCGTTACCGGAATCAGCGGAAGCATCACCGGAAGAATCCTCCGTTCCGCTCCCCTGATCACCGGTATCCGTTTCTGCTGCATCATTATATATCCGAAACTGATGAATTTGTTTCATCAGATCAATGGGAGGCAGTTCACCTGTGGAATAATAGTCCACATACTTTTCTCCCTGTACATAACCAAATCCTGTAATGATCTGATTACCAGCAATAACCTGAAGTGTTCCGGAGTTTCCCGCCTGGGGCGCTTCCCCTTTTTCCAGCTTCTGGGAATCCAGCATACTCTGATCCACACCGATCAGATTGCCGTAACCGCTATATCTTCCACTGGTCATATTGCCATCAAAGGAAAGCTGCGGCTGCACTGACTTCACATGCTCCATATCCTGAAACATTTTCATATTCGATTCTGTCAGCATCGTTGAAGTATCCGACTGTCCACCGGAAGATCCCGAATCCATGCCGCCATCTCCATTGACATTGATCTGGGTTACTGACCCCATGCTTTCATACTGTTCCATCATCCTCTGCTTCATTCCAAATGCAAGGGAGAGCATGGCGACAATAGAGGTGGTACCGATCAGCACACCCAGCACTGTCAGGATCGTCCGCAGCTTTCTGCGCCACAGATTCCCCAGACTCATGCTCATGAGATCATAGAAGCTCATCGTCCATCAACTCCTCTTCTTTTTTCTTGCGTTTCTTTTTTACAACGATACGAATGATTATGATAACCACTACGAGAGCAGCCACCCCGATACCAATCTTTGCTGCCAGTGGAATACCCTTCTTAACCTGCGGCTCATCCATGCTGCCATCAGCAGGCATATCGGCATCTCCCATATCCTCCGTGACAAATATATTGGTCTTTTCCGTATATTTTTTAGACTGACCGGAAGCATTCTCATATTTCACAATGATCGTGCACTCTCCGTCACTATCCTCTGCTGTTGCCTGATCACCGTTTAATGTCACCGTAGCATATCCTGTCGCTCCCGCTGCAATGCTTCCCACAAAGGACTTCTCACAGGAGATATCCTTTCCTTTGCAGATAACAGAGACATTATTTAACGCTCCGCCACCCAGATTGTTAATAGAGAAGGACAGGTCACCTGTCCCACCGACACTGAGCATATCCGGTGGCGTAATCTCTGTCAGGCTGATCCGGTCTTTTTGGACTACAGGAATAGAAACATGATCCTCTGCATTATAACCATTTGCCTTTCCATCTTCATATTCTGTCTTTACGGTAACCTGATA
>JBNMJP010000384.1:0-1831 GCA_050873905.1 Jutongia sp.
CTCTCCGGCCTGCCGGGGCAGTCGTTGCAATTCCCCAGGAATCCTCCCCGGCACAAGTTGCCCGCCTCGTCCACACAGGGGAACTGCGGTGTCGCCTCATAACTGGTCTTATGAGGAGTAAATGTCACCGAAGTCAGGGAATGATAGCCTGTCTTGCCAAAAGGCATAATGGAAAAAAACGGCCCATCCATCACCGTAAAGCCGATGTCCCGGATCTTGTCACTGGCTGTGCAGAGAATGATCTCACACAACTCATATTTCAGTCCAAAATCCTGTGTCTCTATCCCTTTTATCTTTTTCAGCACCTGGTTCACCGAAGCGTAGGTGGCATTCAGGATAAAAGGTGCCCGGTAGATTTCCTGTTTTCCCTCATGGATTGCAGTCACTTCGTAGCAATCCGACTGTTTTACGATCTCCGTGATCTCCCGTCCGAAATGCAGTCTTATTCCGGGATATTTTGCAATCTCCTCCATGAGATAATCCCGCAAGATATGGGCATCGTAGGTATATTCTTCTGTCAGAAACGCGCCATCACACAATCCCGGATTAAAATAGTCCTCTACCGGAAGTGCCTTGCAGGGAATCCCCGCATCTTTACAGAATTTTCTGAATTCTGCCGCATCCGTCCAGGAAAAATTCTGGGACGTGGCGTAGATCTGTTGAAACTTTGTATGAATACAGAAGGAATAATCCTCCACAAAACGCTTAAAATAACCGGCAGATTTCATAGCTGTGGACAGAGATCTGGGATAATGATACCCCATATGCACTCTGGCCTGATTGATATAAGTGGCTCTGGTAAACGGAGCCTGTTCAATCTCCAGTACCTCTACCTGTTGTCCTTTTTTTGCACAGTACAAAGCTGCATATAATCCATACAGCCCCGCACCAATGATCAGTTTATCCATTTTTCCTCCTGCAGGTCATCAATGCCATCAAAAACGGCAGTGCCAGCATCACCGGATACACATAGCGCATTTGTACCGTAGGGCCAAGCAGCATGGTTCCGTAATATCCCGCCACAATGGCAAGGGGCAGACAGAACCGCTTCCGATCCGCGATCACCAGCACTGCTGCCAGTGCCAGATACAACCACAGATAACTTCCCGGCACAAAGAGATATTTCAGTATCGGGATCCGCAGATAGCTGTTGTTCTCTGCCCAGTTTTCCAAGCGTTCAAACAGCCACGGCCACTTACTGTCCTTATAGATTCCGCGCCCATTCAACGTGTCCTCTTCCCATCTGGTCTGTACATAGCTTAAGCCCGCTCTGCCCTCCACACGGTTCACCTCCGCATGAGTCGTATCAAAAGGAGATAAGAAACCGGCATTCGTTGCCAGAGCCGCATTGATCATGTCTCCCGGATACTCTCCAAGTAAGTGCAGATAGACGCGGATAAATTCTCCGGAGCGATAACGTACCACATAAGTATTGGTATGGCGTTTCACCGGATCGGCAATTCCCGGATCATAGTCTCTGTAGGCCTCATCCAGAATGAAATCATTGATCAGAGCCTTGTCCACTGTATCCATGGTTCCGTCATCCTCTGCAAGGACACCGACACCGCCATGATAGATCATGCAGCGGGATAACTGCTGGATCGGCATGCTCAGCATCTCCCTGCGATCCCCCTGCTCGGCATGGGTGACGGAAAATACCGCAGACAGCACAAAAAGCCCTACGCAGAAAGCTGCTCCACTTACCACAAGCAGTCTCCCCCAGAGCTTTCTCGCTTTTTTTCCAAAACAAAATGCCAGGAATGTAAAAGCCAATAATACGATCATTGCATATTTGCCGTTATTGCGGAACAATATCATCCCCACGGTTCCC
>JBNMJP010000385.1:0-1827 GCA_050873905.1 Jutongia sp.
AAGGAACTCCCCTCCACCGTCCTTTGGTGTGTTTCTGGCAGTTGATAACATTCACCGGATGATCCGCTTTTGCTTTATCAAACATTACTTTGCACCGCCTTTCACAAGCAGAAGCTCCATTTCGTCATTCTGCTTGTCTTCCCTGTTATCCGTTGAAATACGGCTTCTTGCGGACGGTGTAAGGCCGAACTGCTCACAGAACTTATTCATGATCTTCAGATAAGTCTGGGCTATGGATACCTGTGGTACCTGCTGCCAGTAACCGCTCGGAGTCTTCACGATTGCCCCGTGCTGTGTGATGAATTCCTCTGCTTCTTTCCATCTTGCATATGCCTGACAGTATCCTGCGAATGCTGCCATGTCTATTTCCGTCAGGATGCCGAGATGCTCCAGTTGTTTCGCCATCCTTTTCCATTCTTTCTTTGCCTCGTCCTCAAGCCATGCCGGACAGCGCGGGGCCTTTTTCTCAGGCTTTGGTTCGCCCGTGTTAAGGCTTCTCTTGCCCGGATTTCCCTCAAGCACCTTTACTGCCGTAGGCTTTGGTTTTCTTCCTCTCTGTGCCACTGTCCTCACCTCCTCGTAAAAATGGGCATAATAAAAGACCTCCGGAGAGGTCCTTTGCTTTGTTATCCGTGTGTTTTTAAAGTGTCATTCTGATTGCCGGGATTCTTGCTTTTTTCCCGGTCATAAAATCTGTGTATCCTGCGTTCACCTCGGTAAGTCCCGCCATCTTTATTCCTTCTTTTTCAAAAGCTGCAAGTGTTTCGATGAGTCCTGAAAAGGTGCTGCTTATCGTAAATTCCTTGATTCCGTTTTCCCTTAAGGTCTCTGTGATCTCTGCAATGTCATGATCCCAGATGGTATCAGCAAAATCGAGGTCTTTGTTTCCTGTGTATTCAAGGTTTCTGTATGCTGCAAACACCGTTGCATTGATTCCGTAATCCTTAAGGCTTCCTCCCTCTTTGATGGCTCTTTCAAAAATTTCAATCTTCTTCATGGTTTTGTTCCTCCGTTTTCTTTGTTTTTCCTTTCGGTAGGTACATATTCGCTCTAAACGCTGATTATATCCAGTTATTTCAGCACCATAATGTACACAAAGATAACGGCAGTACATTGTGACAATGTACATGATAAAAGGCAGGGGATCATGCCCTGCCCTTCCTGTTATTTTACCTTGGTGAGTGCCCATGCCATCGCATGTCCGGCATCCTCAAATCCTTCTTTTCTTTCGATCCTTGAAATTCTGCACTCGCATCTTCCAAGTCCGGTTTCTTCCGGGGTCTCGACCAGCTCGTAAACCTCTGCAACGCTTCCCTTAAAGCAATGATCCCATACCGCAACCGTGTAATCCCCGTAATCAAGGACTGCTGAATTCATGCATCCATAAAGTTCCATTCCTAAATTCTCTGCTGTTGTGATTTTTGTTTCCATCATATGTTCCTCCGTTTTCTTTTTTCCCTTTCGGTAGGTACATATTCGCTCTGAATGCAGATATTATCCAGTCATATCTGCCCCGTAATGTACACAAAGATCCGCCGGAGGAATTGTACATATTACCGCTGTGACCTGTGGATGGTTTCAAGGATCTGGTCCTGTTCCGCTGCCCCGACACCGATGCTCTCAAGAGCCTCACGTGTGCCACAGTCGGGGCAGATAAGCGTTGTTCCGTCAGTCCTTGATAAAGCGGGCGGTGCTGCGTATCTTTCCCCGCATCGGGGGCATATCCGTATCCGCAGTATTTCACTCTTCATATCCTGCCACCTCCACCGCTTTTATCTGTGCTTCGGAAAGGTAGTGCTCATCAAATCCGAAGCTGACATACCCCTG
>JBNMJP010000386.1:0-1814 GCA_050873905.1 Jutongia sp.
CAATACAGGACAGTGCAGTCAAGGTGCGATGGAAACTGGATGCAGCCGGATATGTCAATAAAGACGGAACATTAAATACAGACGATCTGAAGGAAGAGACCGAAGTCACGCTTACAGCAGAGATGGTTTACTGTGATGTAAAGGAGCCGATGATGCTTAATTTACTGCTGTGTCCCCCAAACAAAAGCAGAGAACAGAGATTTTGGGAGAGTTGGGAAAAGCAGTGGCAGATGGAGAAAGAGAACTCATCACAGGAGAAACGTGTGTCGCTACCGGGACGTATTGGGAACCAGACAATGCATTACAGCGAGGTGAATCATCCGTTATGGCGCAGGATTTTGCTGATGGGAATATTATTTAGCCTGATTTTGCCGTTTCTTTTCGATTATCAGTTAGAGCAGGGGATAAGGAAAAGAGAACTGCAGCTGCAGCAGGAGTATCCCGAGATGATAGAGCGTTTTATTTTGCTTCTTGGAGCAGGTCTTACAATACGAGGGGCATGGCAGCGGATCACAAAGGATTACGAGGCACGCAGAGAGTGTGGTGAGATTTCCGGTCATTATCTGTATGAAGAGATGATATTGACCCGGATGGAAATGGAGAACGGGAAAAACGAGGCGGCAGCGTATCAGGCGTTTGGCAGGCGGATCTCCATGCTTTCATATATGAAGTTCAGCACGCTTCTGGTGCAGAATTTAAGGAAGGGCTCGGACGATCTGCTGCGGCGGATGGAGGTTGAGGCAGAGGATGCATTGCGTGCAAGAAGAGAGTTTGCCAGACAGCTCGGAGAAGAAGCCGGAACAAAGCTTTTATTGCCAATGATCATGATGCTTGTCGTCGTATTTGCATTGATCATGGCGGCAGCATTTCAGTCGATGTAAGAGGAACAGAAAGGAAGGAAAGGTGAGTATATGGGACTTATGAAAGAGTTTTGGGATAACGAGGATGGAATTGGTGTAGTGGAGATTGTGTTAATTCTTGTAATTTTGATTGCGTTGATCGTAATTTTCAAGGATAAGATATCAACCATTATCAGCAATGCATTTTCACAGATTGACGACGGAGCAGGAACGATTAATGATGAGATCACTATGTAGAGAGAATGGTATGGAGGATGGGAGTATTACTGTTTTCATGACATTTATTTTCCTGCTGTTGTTCACCCTTACCGGGGCGGCGCTGGATAGTGCCAGATATTTTGGGTCAGGAGGTTATGTGACAACATCGGCATATGGAGCAGACGTTGCTGTGTATGGAGAATATAACCG
Organism: Jutongia sp.; assembly: GCA_050873905.1. Classification (GTDB taxonomy): domain Bacteria; phylum Bacillota; class Clostridia; order Lachnospirales; family Lachnospiraceae; genus Jutongia. The sequence continues at coordinate 1,269 of JBNMJP010000386.1, forward strand.
GGAGCTTTTTACGGAGTATGGTCTGTTTGGCTATGGCGGCTGCAACGGAAAAGGAGGTGGGGACTGGCTGGAACGTTATGAAGAGATTCTGTCAGACAATCTGCGGGAGCGACCGGTATCACAGGAAAAGAGCATTCTTCCCGGGAGGTATGCTTCCATCTACCAGATGAGTGCGATCAGCACGCAGCTGGAGGAGGTGCATTATCTGACCGAGGAGAAATATTTTCGAAAGCAGCTACGTCAGTGGATCACTACAGAAGGTCTTCGGGACATGACCAAATCGCTGCTTGGACAGGTTCGTGGAACGGATCGGGGACAGAGAGAAGGTCTTCTTGATGATATGGAACAAAATGATCGATTGCAGAAGGCAAAAGAGTCTTCGGATATAAAGCAGGCGGATCAGGGTGAGGAGAAATCTGGTGCTGATGCAGACGGTGGAACCGATACAAGGCAAAATAAGGGTGGAAATAGGAATAAAGAGAATCCGCTGGAGTTTGTTAAAGAGCTGATGGGCCGTTTTGAAAATGCAGCTGAAGTACAGAATTA
>JBNMJP010000387.1:0-1803 GCA_050873905.1 Jutongia sp.
ACGGTTTCTTTTGTATACCTATAATACCGAAAAGCGCCTACGCACGCTCTACTGCTCCAGAACGTAAACATCCTGTACATACCGGCATCTTCTTTGTGCCACCATTCACCTTGACCTTAACAGACTTGATGTTTGGCTTCCACATCTTGTTGCTTCTTCTGTGGGAATGACTTACTGCGTTACCAAAGTGAACGCTCTTTCCACAAACTGCACATTTTGCCATCGTAAGCACCTCCTTAGCATATTTAACCCTAATGGTCATCATTTATCAATAACTATTATGACTGTCTAATTTTGCCACAACAAATTTATTCTACCAAATCACAATGTAAAATGCAAGAACAAATTTAATTTTTTTCAGTTTCTTTTGAAGAACCCCGATCTGAACGGAATTTATCCACAAATTCCGGCACCATATCCAGCACTTTTGTCACGGCATCCTGATTCTTTACATTTACCAGCTTTGTCTGACCATCCTTGATGATCAGAATGGAACTGGGCTGGATCTTTCCTCCCATTCCTCCTCCGGCATTATTCTTCTTGCCGTTTTCAGAAAAGGAACCTGCTCCTACTCCAAAGCTTACATCTACCAAAGGCAGAATGATCGTTCCATCGTCAAAGCGAACCGCATCTCCTACCACTGTCTTGGTTGTAAGGAACCCTTCCATCCCTTTCAAAAGAGAACCTACTGCCGTATTAAAATTATTGTCACTCATGCTATCACCACACCTTTCCTTGTATTACAACACTCTGGGGATCCCATCTACTTTCTGTCCAAATAACTCATCAGCTGTAACGGATGTATCCGTATCACAAGAATCAATAAAACGATCCCCATGAGAGAACCCCGCAGCTCAACTTCTCCTTCCAAAACAGCCCGGTCAAAATCCGGCACCACCCGGACTCCCTGTCCATACATCGCAAATAATATACTCAAAATTCCCAGTATCTCACCGGTCTGTGCCGGATCAGAAGTGCCAAAATGAACCCAGCCACGAATCTTCCCGGGAAGAATATGCCTTAACAGCTTTCCTCCATTTATCAGTAAAAGCCGGACGATTTCCAGCCCTTCCCTGTCAACTGATTTTATTCTATCGAATATACCCCTGATTGACAAGAAGAAATTTTTCACCCGGTTCCTTAATACAGAAATACGAGGGAATTTTTCGTCTTTTGACATTTTCGTCTTTTTATTTTCAGCAGAATCCCTCTCTTGGGGAATCGGTTTCTCCTTCGCCACTGTCATTTCCTGTTTCGAGATTTCTTTTACCGTTTTTTCAGATTCTCTTTCCGTCTCCCTCTGAGATGGTTCCCTGTGTTTTACCGCTTCTTTGGCAGATTTTTTCTTTTGTTTTCTTTTACTGTGTCCTCTGTGCCTTCCGGCAGATACCGGAACCCCAAAGATCCTGAATCTTGTCCTCTTCTCTCCATCTGTTCCAAAAGACAAATGCAGTATATGAAACATCCAGCTGACCACACCTTGAACATTCCATTGATCCACACATGTCACAGATATATGATATCTCACCGGCACGAATAAAATACACAGACACAACACCAACAGCAATGCAAGCACGATCAGCAAGATAATTCCAAGCCATTTCAGCATCGTTAACAGTATTGTCAATACGATCATTTCCGCGCCTCCTCCCGACATCAGTACCATTTATTTTATGGCATCCTGAAAATACTCACGAACGATCCCGGGGGCGATATCTCCTTCTCTGCAGACCGTATCGAGACAAATCTGTGCAGCCAGACGTTCTGCCTTTTCCCGGCTTCCTGCCAGACCAATTACCGTAA
>JBNMJP010000388.1:0-1800 GCA_050873905.1 Jutongia sp.
CCAAACAACGCAGGCATCACCTGGGTTGCCTGATACGTCGGATACGTGAATACATAAACAAACATGAGCAGTACCAGCCCGAAAATAATGGCCAGAACCCCGTATCTTTCGAAATCAAGCAGTACAGCCAGATAATAAAGCACTGCACCTATATATCCTGCTGCCGCCAGCAGATTCAGCTTCTCATCCTGCACCTTCATTACCTTGTATAACTCTCTCATTCCAATGAGAGAAACGGCAAGAAGTGTGAAAAACAGCACATAGCCGCCACTGATGATCGTAGCAAGTGCGATGATCACAAGCAGGATTCCGCTTAAGAGTCTCGTCTTAAACATCCGTTATTCCTCCTTTATTCCCCCGTATCTTCTGTCTCTCTGATTATATTTCTCAATGGCTTTTACCAGTTCCGCTTTATTGAAATCCGGCCATGCCACATCTGTGAAATAAAATTCTGTATAGGCCATCTGCCATAACAGGAAATTAGAAAGACGTAATTCTCCGCTCGTACGGATCATCAGATCCGGATCCGGGATTCCTGCTGTATCCAGATAATTGTCAAATACATGCTCATCAATTTCCTCCGGCTTTACTTTGCCGTCCACTGCGTCCTGGGCCAGCTTGCGGATACCTCTGACGATCTCATCCCGGCTTCCGTAGTTTAATGCGATCTGGAAATAAATTTCATCATATTTCTGTGAATATTCTTCCAGACGCACAATGCTGTCCTGGATATCCTGGTCAAATGCTGAAATCTCTCCGATCACGCGGACTCTCATCTTATTCTTGTCAGCCAGTTTAATACATTTCTTCAGATAACTGCGAAACAGCTTCATCAGACCATCCACTTCTTCTTTGGAACGTTTCCAGTTCTCTGTGGAAAAAGCATATACTGTCACATATTTGACTCCCAGTTCTTTCATGTAATCGCAGACGGTTTCCAGATTTGCGCAGCCTTTTACATGTCCATAGCTTCTCGGCATTCCCTTGGCTTTCGCCCAGCGTCCGTTACCATCCAGAATAATGGCTATATGATTTGGTACATTCATACTTTTTTTGTTTCCTTTTCCTGTTCTGTTATATTTTATGATACCAAAGTTACACATTCTGCACTGACCGTAATGAAACGAAGCTTCAAAAACAGCCTGGCTGCCGGGCAATCTCTGATATCAGGTTGGCAAAAACAATAAGAGAGCCCGCATCATGGAGCTCTCTTTTTCGTTTCCCTTATACGGTCATGATTTCTTTGCTCTTTGCATCCACTGCCGCATCAATTTCTTTAATATATTTGTCTGTGCTCTTCTGGATCTTATCCTCGAGCTCTTTGATCTCGTCCTCGGATACATCCTGTTTTGCCAGTTTCTTGTATGCATCATTTGCATCACGACGGATATTGCGGACTGCAACTTTGGCGCCTTCGCCTTTTTTCTTAACGTCTTTTACTAACTCTTTACGACGTTCCTCTGTAAGTTCCGGGAATACAAGACGGATTACTTTACCGTCATTGCTTGGATTTAATCCAAGGTCAGAAGTAAGGATTGCTTTCTCGATTGCCTTGATCATGCTGGATTCCCATGGCTGGATCTGGATCATACGTGCCTCCGGCACAGAAATGTTTGCAACCTGCTGGATCGGAGTCGGTGCTCCATAATAATCTACGGTAAGTTTGTCAAGAATATGCGGGTTTGCACGACCGGCTCTGATCGTTGTCAGCTCACTCTCCAAAGCATTCTGTGTTTTTCCCATTTTTGTTTCGTATACCTGAATTCTCTCATCCATTTCACATATCTCCCTGTATGGTTA
>JBNMJP010000389.1:0-1792 GCA_050873905.1 Jutongia sp.
ATTTGTAACTTTGAATGATGGAAACAAAATCACACAGTTTGTTCCGGCAGATTAAGGAGATGTCTATGAAGAAGGAAGAATTTGAACGGGTAGATATGCGTATCCCTGATTATGAAAATACATGGTCTGAAATCAGCCGTTCCAGTAGCCTGTGCTTCAAGCTCAATCACACCGACCCGATGGAGGAAAATTCCAGAAGTCTTGTACGGGAATTGATTCCGGGGATGCCGGAATCCAGTCATATCATGCCACCTATGCAGATCGACATGGGTGCTAATGTAAAAATCGGAAACCATGTTTTCATCAATCATGGATTGATCATTATGGCACGAGGCGGTATCGAAATTGAGGATGATGTGATGATTGGGCCGGGGGCAAGCCTGCTGACAGCAAACCACGACCTCTATGACCATCAGGTGCTGCTCTGCGGCAAAGTTACGATCAAAAAGAACGCATGGATCGGGGCAAAGGCCATGATCCTGCCCGGTGTGACAGTAGGCGAAAATGCTGTTGTAGCCGGTGGCTCTGTTGTTACGAAAGATGTGGAGCCGAATACTGTGGTGGGTGGAAATCCGGCACGAGTTTTGAAACATTTAGATCCTGTTTCTGAGGGCGGAAAAGAGACACTATGAAACGATTTTTGATATTTATTCTATCGAGTATTATGGTATTGGCACTTTCAGCTTGCGGAAATAGTTTTTTTAGTACGGAGCAGAACACTTTACAAGCGGATGACACCGCACAATCTGAAAAAACAGAAGGAGGCAGCAATATGTTAGTAGCTTATTTTTCTCTTGACGGTGAGCAGTACGGAGTTGGTGTAGTTGAGGAAGGAAACACCAGCATTATCGCTCGTATGATTGCGGAACAAACAGGAGCCGATCTATTTGAAATCAAACCGAAAACACCATATCCGACCACCTATCAGGGGCTTCTGGATGTATCTCGACAGGAGATGGCAGACAAGGGCCGTCCGGAAATTGTCGACACGGTGGATAATATGGATAATTACGACACGTTTTTTATCGGCTATCCTAACTGGTGGGGCGATATGCCAATGATCGTCTACAACTTTTTGGAAAGCTACGATCTGTCCGGCAAGACGATTGTTCCATTCTGCACGCATGGAGGCAGCGGTCTTTCCAACACAGAAATGACGATTGCTAATATTACAGGAGGCAAAATGAAAGACGGTTTCGCAATTCCAGGCACGACTGCCCAGAATGACCGTGATGCAGCCAGAAATAATGTGACGGACTGGCTCAGAGAGGATGGATTTATTGAATAAAAAGTTGAGAATTGCCATAGACATTGGAATGGTTCTGCTTTTGCCTTTGCTGATGGTATATTCTCTGTTGGGAGAAACCGTCCATGAATATCTCGGCATTGGAATGTCTCTACTTTTCGTTGCCCATCATATTTTGAACATTGCATGGTGGAAAGTGTGGTCACTTATAGATTATCTGCTTGTGAGCATTTTATTTATAGTCCTGGGATATGTTTGTACTTATCTTATACGTCTTAAGCATATCCAAGCGGTTTATCAATGGCAAGTGCGTTCAATGCACAGTCTGATCCGGGTGTGGTTTTTTAATACTTTTCTGCTTCCCAACAGTCAATGTGGAGCATATAGCCAGCAGAGGTGTAAACATCAATGCTGTTTCTGTGGGGATTGTATTCTGCAAATATCGTTCTCATCGTATCTTATCTCCTTATCGTTCAATCAATCATTTGTTACAAAAATCAGAAGCATTTCAATCAGTTCACCATGTCACTTTTATTTTGTGTTATA
>JBNMJP010000390.1:0-1790 GCA_050873905.1 Jutongia sp.
GAATATTTTTATTATACCTCCTGTGTAATGAACTGTATTTATAATTGCGAATATTGTTATCTCAAAGGAATGTATCCCTCCGGCAATGTTGTGATCTTTGTGAATCTGGAGGATATTTTTGCAGAATTGGAGGAAATTTTACAGAAACATCCGGTCTATCTGTGTGTATCCTACGACACGGATCTTATGGCATTGGAGGATCTGACCGGGTTTGTGGAGAGCTGGCTGGAATTTGTCCGCAGCCATGCGGGGATCCGTATTGAGATAAGGACGAAATGCGGTCGGACCGATTTATGGGACAGACTGAAGCCGGATGAAAATGTAATCTTTTCCTTTACTCTTTCGCCGGAACGGATCCAGCAGGAGTGTGAGCATGGAACGGCATCTCTTGAAGGGAGGATCCGGTGTGCTGCAAGAGCTATGGAGCAGGGATTTCCGGTACGTCTCTGTTTTGATCCGATCATTTACTGTCCCGATTGGCGGACACAGTATGATGCAATGCTGGGTCAGGTGGCAGAACAGATCAACCTGGAGAACGTATGGGATGTCAGCGTGGGATCTTTCCGGATCTCGCAGGACTATATGAAAAAACTGAGACGGAGTCAGAAGGATTCTGCAGTGGTGCAGTTTCCCTTTGTAAATGACAAAGGCGTGTACCATTATCCGGACGGTCTGATGAATGAGATGGAGCAGCATGTGGTGAGCAGGATTTGTGAGTGGATGCCGGAGGAGAAGATCTTTCGATGGAGGGAATAGTGTGAAAACTTTTGTGCCTGCGGTCCAAAGTTTGCAGACTGAGTAGAAAGGAAGGTTAGACGGGTATGAAAAAGACAGCAATTGTGACAGGAGCATCCTCCGGGATTGGCAGTCAGATCAGCCGTGTATTGGTGGAGATGGGATATGAGGTGTATGGTTTTGGACGGGAGTTTCCGGAGGAAGAGTCTGAACAAATTAGAACTAAGCAGGATCCGGCTGAATTGATCGGTACGGAAAATGGGACGGATAAGCAGAATCAAGAGAATGGAATGCTTCATCGGATTGTCTGTGATCTGCTTGATACGCAGGAGCTTGAGAGGCAGATTAAGGAAATCCGCCGTGAGAATGAAGTATCATTGTTGGTCAATAATGCCGGTGTGGGTTATTATGGACTTCACGAAGAGCTAAATACGCAGAAGATACAAAAGCTGGTGCGGACCAATCTGGAGGTACCGATGGTTTTGACGAATCTGCTGCTGCGGGATCTGAAAAAATATGGAGGGACGGTTATCAATATTTCTTCGGTGACAGCGCAGCTCAGTAATCCTCATGGCTGTGCTTATGGGGCAACGAAAGCGGGGCTCAGCAGCTTTTCCCGGAGTCTTTTTGATGAGGTGCGTAAGTATGGAGTCCGGGTCGTGACGATCCAGCCGGATATGACAAAAACAGATCTGTACCGGAATGCGGACTTTACTCAGGGAGAGGAGGAAGCTTCCTATCTGCTTCCGGAGGAGATAGCAGAGACGGTGCGGGATATTCTTCAGATGAGAAAAGGTGTCGTTGTGACAGAAATCACATTGCGGCCGCAGCTTCACCGCATTCGGCGGAAATAATCCGTAAATAACTAGAAAAGCTGAAAAATATCAGTCATTGAATCACGTTTATATGCTGTGTTATAATTCTTAAGTGAAGTATCACAGCTTGAGCAACGAAAAGAGCAGCTGATGCATTATGTCAGCTGCTCAAGATGTGATTCTTCATAATTGTACCAATTCGCGGAAACTTAGCCAGTATATATGGGGATTGTATAAAAC
>JBNMJP010000391.1:0-1788 GCA_050873905.1 Jutongia sp.
GAAGCTCTTCTTGGGAAATGTGGTTCTGTTTAACATATTCATTTGCTTTTTTTAACTGATCCATATCTATACCTGTCCCTTTCCGGATGCCTGCGGTTCTACCCTACAGACATCCGATTGTTTCATACCTTGCCTACAATTCGATTGCTTCTTCCGTATCAATATCAAAAAAGTGCATTCTATGCGGCACAAATACAAATTCTACCTTGTCTCCTACCTTGCACAGTTCATATTTTGAAACTCTTGCAATCGTTACCGCTCCTCCAAATTCAAAATAGAGATTATTTTCATTTCCCATGATCTCCGTATTATCAACAACCGCCTGCATTTTATTTTCTTTATAGATATCCAGATCCTGTGGATCAAATTTGATATCTTCTCCACGAATCCCAAGTGTCATTCTTTTTCCATGCTTCTTCAACTTCTCAGCCATTTCCGGCTTCATGGTCAGACGATTGCCATCTGAAAATACAATCTGACTGTCTTCGATGGAAACATCATAGAAATTCATCTGTGGTGAACCGATAAATCCTGCCACAAATTTATTGACCGGTTTTTCGTACAGCTCCATAGGCTTTCCAACCTGCTGTACAACACCCGCTTTCATGATCACGATACGGTCTGCCATGGTCATTGCTTCCACCTGGTCATGCGTAACGTAGATTGTAGTACTTCCAAGACTGCGGTGAAGCTTGCTGATCTCATTTCTCATGCTGACACGAAGCTTTGCATCCAGATTAGACAGCGGCTCATCCATCAAAAATACCTTCTGATCCTTTACGATTGCTCTTCCAAGAGCCACTCTCTGCCTCTGGCCTCCGGACAGATTTTTCGGTTTACGGTTTCTATATTCCTCCAGTCCCAGAATATCAATTGCCCAGTCTACCTTTTTCTTGATCTCGTCAGCCGGTACCTTCATATTTTTCAGTCCATAGCCGATATTTTTCTCCACAGTCATATGAGGATATAACGCATAATTCTGAAATACCATAGAAATGCCTCGATCTCTTGGTGCGACCTCATTCATTCTCTTCCCATCAATATATAAATCTCCGGAAGTGATTTCTTCAAATCCCGCGATCATCCGCAGTGTCGTAGATTTTCCACAGCCGGATGGTCCAACAAATGCAATAAATTCTTTTTCATTGATCTCCAGATCAAAATCTGTCACTGCCTTTTTATCTGTACCCGGATACTGCTTGCATACTTTTTTTAATTCAATAAAACTCATAACTTAACCCTCCTTTGAACCTGTGGAAACAACTCCTTCCACAATCTGCTTTGAAAATAACGCATAAATGATGATAACCGGTATCGTTACCAGCGTAATGACAGCTAATGTCTGACCCATTGTTGTATTATCATTGGACGTGATCGCATTTAATCCGATCTGTGCTGTCAGAAGATCACTTGAGGTAAATACAAGAGATGGCCACAAATAATCGTTCCACACATTTAAAAATGTAAATACACTGACTGTTGCTACAACACTCTTAGACATTGGCAGCACCATGGTAAAGAAATACTTCACCGGACTGCAGAAATCCAACTGCGCCGCCTCATAAACATCATCCGGAAGACTGACAAACACCTGCCGGAACAGGAATATATTAAACGGATTTACGATCATCGGAAGAACATATCCGATAATGTTATTTAATAGTCCTAATTTTGCAATAAACAAAAAGTGTATGGTAATGATCGTCTCCATCGGCACGATCATCAAAAGCATAATGATCAGAAGCCAGCGTTCCTTAAACGGAAAATTGATCTTGGCCAGTGCATAGC
>JBNMJP010000392.1:0-1781 GCA_050873905.1 Jutongia sp.
AAGTCATTGTGACCGTGCCATTCGATCAATTCATGAGGTACTCCCGCATGGGTATGGATCGCATGAATGATACCCTGTACACTACGAGGGATAACGGCACCGGGATAGTTGACACCGTATCCCATGGTATCACAGGCACGCACTTTAATAGGAATCTGATATTCCTTCATCAGCTTCATCAGTTCCAGACAGAACGGAACCACATAACCGTAAATATCCGCTCTGGTGATATCCTCCAGATGACATCTGGGACTGATTCCCTCCTCCAGGCAGTCACGGATAACACTTAAATAATGATCCATAGCCTGTCTTCTTGTCATCTTTAATTTCAGGAAAATATGATAATCGGAACAACTTACCAGAATACCGGTCTCTTTCATTCCGATCTCTTTTACCAGTTTGAAATCCTCCTTGCTGGCACGGATCCAACTGGTAACCTCAGGAAACTTATATCCCCTCTCCATACATTTATATACGGCATCTCTGTCTTTTTTACTGTACAGGAAAAATTCGCTGGCCCGGATCATTCCGTTGGGACCACCCAATTCATGCAGATAGTCATAGATCTTCACAATCTGCTCGGTAGTATAAGGTGCTCTGGACTGCTGTCCGTCTCTGAAGGTAGTATCTGTGATCCAGATATCCTTAGGCATGTTATGAGGCACGATACGATCATTAAAAGGTATTTTGGGGATTTCGGAATAAGGGAACATGTTACGGAACACATTCGGCTTCTCCACATCATCCAGTATGTACATATGCTCCTCAATCTCCAAAAGGTTGTTCTTCGGATTCATGGAGACCGGACGATTCTGAAATGCATCACTTTCTCTCATTGGTATACCTCTCTTCCCTGACATTCGATCTCCGCAAGATTTGTTTCCTATTTTTACTCTGCGCAGTAAAAATACATTTTGCAGTTCTCGTATCATTGTATACAATCATACCATTTGTGTCAATATCTTTGGAATTTATTTTATTGACTTATTTTAATTACATTTTTTATTTTTCCCAGCGATTTTATCATTTTACTTGTTTTCTAATAATCTGCGGACATTTAGCAGCCCAAATCCCTGCTTATTCCACGGTTCTCCGAGATCAGTGGCCGTAAGAGACAGCAGCCGGACAAATTCCTCGTTGGATATCCCCGTATATTTTTCCATCGCAAGTGCTGCCGCACCAGACACAATGGGAGTTGCCATGGAAGTGCCGCTTTTTGCCACATAGGGCCTGTATATTCTTCCGTTCCGGTTCTGCCAGAAAGCATTGCATGACAGAATTCTTGTCCCGGGAGCCACAATATCAGGCTTTCTTGTCACATCGTATCTTCTGCCCCTGCCGGAATAAGTCTCACATCTACCCGGATCATTTTTACAATATCTTCCGTCATGGCAGCCTACAGTCAATACTTTTTTGCTGCTGGCCATCTCAGAAATACTTCCGTCCTTCGGTCCGTTATTACCTGCGGCACAGACCACAAGAATATTATGCTCCCAGAGCAGTTCCAGAGATTCTCTCAACATCTGTTCCTTGTAGCGTTCCCTCAGATCGCCGATTCCCACAGAAATATTCAGTATCCGTATTCCATACCTGTTTTTCATATGCATTATCCATTCCAGAGCTTCCTGCATGGCATCACAGGATCCTTCTCCCTTACGATCCAGCACTTTCCCAACCACCAGTTTTGCCTCCGGAGCCATTCCGCGGAATCTTCCTCCTGACAGTTCTCCATTTCCGCAGACGATTCCACAGACATGCGTCCCATGTCCATTATCATCATA
>JBNMJP010000393.1:0-1778 GCA_050873905.1 Jutongia sp.
ACCGCAGCACCTTATGTCCGCCATGTGCTATCCTCTCTTCCAGTGTCAGCTTCATCAGCTCCTTGGTCGGAGGACTCATGTCTTTATACCCCTGTCCGAATGGAACAACGGTAAATCCCATTCCCTCAAGGTTTTGAACCATCTGCACCGCTCCCCATCTGTCAAATGCGATCTCTTTGATATGAAATTTTGTTCCCAGCTCATCGATGAACTGCTCGATAAATCCATAATGGATGACATTGCCCTCGGTGGTCTGGAGGCATCCCTCGGCTGCCCATACATCATACGGGACATGATCCCTTCTGACACGCAGCCTCATATTATCTTCCGGTATCCAGAAATACGGAAGTATCATATATTTTTCCGTATCATTCCTTGGCGGGAACACAAGCACGAATGCCGTGATATCCGTAGAACTTGAAAGGTCAAGTCCGCCATAGCATTCCCGTCCAAGAAGTTCTTCCTCATTTACGGCAAATGCACAGGCATCCCATTTATCCATCTGCATCCATCGTGTGCTCTGCTTTACCCACTGGTTAAGTCTTAGCTGCCGGAACACATTCTCCTCTGCTGCATTTTCCTTTGCACTGATATAGGCATTCTGCACTTTTTCAATATCTATCGTATATCCGAGTGAAGGATTCGCTTTATACCACACATCCTCACTCGACCAGTCATCGTCATCGGAAGCACCATATATCACGGGATAAAATGTCGGGTCGATCTTTCTTCCCTCAATGATATCCAGAGCCTTCTGATGCTGTTCAAAACACACAGAATTTCTGTCTGTTCCGGCTGTCGTGATCAGGAAGAACAAAGGCTGTGTTCTTGCATCACCGGAACCCTTGGTCATAACATCAAACAGCTCACGGTTCGGCTGTGCATGCAGCTCATCAAAGATCACCGCATGGACATTCAGACCATGCTTGGTATATGCCTCTGCCGACAGCACCTGATAGAAACTGTTGGTCGGCTTATAGACAAGTCTCTTTACTGACATGACAGGCTTTATCCTCTTTTTCAGTGCCGGACACTGATCCACCATGTCCACTGCAACATCAAATACGATGGAAGCCTGCTGTCTGTCGGAAGCACATCCATATACCTCTGCTCCCCACTCACCGTCACCGCATGTCATATACAGTGCGATGGCTGCTGCCAGTTCAGACTTTCCGTTTTTCTTTGGTATCTCACAGTAACAGGTGTTGTACTGCCTGTATCCGTTTTCCTTTACTGTTCCATAGATCGTGCGGATGATCTCATCCTGCCAAGGCAGGAGTTCAAAAGGAACTCCTCTCCACCGTCCTTTGGTGTGTTTCAGACAGTTGATAAAATTCACCGCATGATCCGCTTTTGCTTTATCAAACATTACTTTGCACCGCCTTTCACAAGCAGAAGCTCCATTTCATCGTTCTGCTTGTCTTCCCCGTTATCCGTTGAAATACGGCTTCTTGCAGACGGTGTAAGGCCGAACTGCTCACAGAACTTATTCATGATCTTCAGATAGGTCTGGGCAATGGATACCTGCGGTACCTGCTGCCAGTAACCGCTCGGAGTCTTCACGATTGCCCCGTGCTGTGTGATGAATTCCTCTGCTTCTTTCCATCTTGCATATGCCTGACAGTATCCTGCGAATGCTGCCATGTCTATTTCAGTCAGGATGCCGAGATGCTCCAGTTGTTTCGCCATCCTTTTCCATTCTTTCTTTGCCTCGTCCTCAAGCCATGCCGGACAGCGCGGGGCCTTTTTCTCAGGCTTTGGTTCGCCCGTGTTAAGGC
>JBNMJP010000394.1:0-1776 GCA_050873905.1 Jutongia sp.
ATATACGAATATTCATTACTGCTGTTGTAAGTATAATCAGTAACTCTCTCAAGATTTGCAACGTTCGTGGTATCCAGACGATACAGCTTACTGCTATCACTTGATACGCACATCAGCCATTTCCCACTCATACCGATACTGTAAAAATCGTTCACACCACTTGGCACTGAGATTTTCTGTGAGGTACACTTGCCATTCTCAATCTTATCCATATAAAATTCATAGCTGACATGGTCGAACCGTTCAGAATCACTATAGGTATATGAATACTTCTGATTTGTCTTTCTTGCGATTCCATACCAACAGCCGTCTGCACCATGAAAAATATGACTTCTGATATTTGCATTATCCTCATTCGGACAGTCATACTCCCCTTTTGACGGAGAGCCAGTTCTATGGATCCAGTACGGATAGTGGCCTAAATCAATCTCAGTAGTCTCTGATGCATCAAAAGCCTTCTGTGAAATCAAGTTCTCTACAAGTCCGGCATGAAGATATTCTTCCGGCACCTTCTTAAGCAGAGCCGTTTTTGAATTATTTCTTGTAATCATCTCAAGCCTGTATCCGTCTTTGATGTAAGTCCTCTTATTTGATCTGTAACTTTCATCACTATATGCATTATTCTGTGATGCATACTGCCCAATACGGACAAGATAATTATTGCCGTTTTCCTGTCCGATTCCGGCTAGCCTGTTCGTAAGTGCTATTGCAGATATTGTTCCATTTGCCTGTGAAGTAGCAAAATCCCAGACGAACTTATACCCGCCATCGATTCGCTTGCTTTCTGTCAGATTTCTGCTGCCCCTTCTGACATCCGTTGTATTGTTTGCATCACTGGATGCATACCCAATCAAAGGATTTGAAAACGGAGCATACAGATTATCGACCTTTTCCTCCAAAGGTTCCTGATAAAGCAGTATGCCGCCTGTAAGTTTATTCACAATCGGCAGCATCCATTTTTCTCCGCTTTCCCCGTCAAAGGATGTGTTGTCATACAGCATTCCTAAAATATTAGAATTAAGGATAGCATTAATTGCATCTGTAACAAGATTGGTATCCTCGTATACTTCTTTCTCACCTGTATGCACATCCGTAAGTTCAATTACGCTTTTTCCTTTTAACATGACTATTCCTCCGTATTCAAAAAGTCTGTGATCACATTTGTGATAAACCCATCCGCACCGCTTAGGACAAATCTGTACTTTATCATTCCCGTTGTTGCTTTTTCTGCCCACGCATCAGAACTGATAGCCTCAATCGCTGCCTTGGACATCCCGGATGATTCCTCTGTGAATTTTACCCAGTTATTATTTACATAGCCGAGCCATGTTTCACCATCATCGAAGGACACGGCAAACAGGCATTTCTCATCACAGTCACAGGTGACTTTTTCTATTCCAAGAATGCTCGCATCTGACATATCAACATTCTCTGAATAAATCACCTGTGGCTTCGGTACTCCCTTATAACTGATCTTCATATCCGGGAATCGGTTATAGGAATCATGCCAGTAAAGGATGGTTGGATTTTTTAGTCCCAGAAGTACATTTCCATCCGGCAGGTCTGGGATACCATGTGTTTCAAACAATTCTGCTGTCAGTTCCGTTTCTTCAAGAGGAGCAAGTGCATCATATGCAATGGTATAAAGCACTCCCTCTCCATCCTTAAACAGATACCTGCGATTATATGGGTCTAAAAATACAGGCGGCTCATCAGACAATTCATACTCATTTCCAACATCGTCCTGATGAAGGAATGTAACAGTCTTTCCCTTTG
>JBNMJP010000395.1:0-1764 GCA_050873905.1 Jutongia sp.
GTCTGATATTGAACTGCTGACAGGTGTCGCGAAAGCCCTGGATACGACCGTAGGAAGGGACGGACGGAGAAACATCGGAATTTATGTGGATCAGGATGTCACAGTTGTTTTTGACAAGGAGACTGGCAGCCTGCACGGCTCCCATATAGTTGTCAGTATTGATACTGTTTACATATTCATCCTCCCGTTCGATGGTGACGACAGGAATGTGATAAGAAGCCAATTCCTGCGACGGGATTGTGTGGCTTAACACAATGAGTCCCTCAATCTTGTAAGCAAGCAGCTCCTGAAGATATTTTCGTTCTGTTTCTTCGGAGCCGTTGCTGGTAAACACCAGAAATTTATATCCAAAAGTTTCATAAGTAGATAAGATCTGGTTTAACATTTCTGAGTAATAATGAAGGAATAAATTGGGCAACAGAATACCGACAAATTCGCTTTTGCCATTTGCCAGCACCTTTGCGAGCTTGTTTTCCTGATAATCCAGATCGACCAGTGCCTGTGCGATGATCTCCTGGTTTTTTAATGTAAGGGAATCAGGATTATTGAAATATCTGGAGATGGTTGTTTTGGAAAAGTGAGTATATTTTGCAATGTCGTCAAAGGTGACTTTTTTCTTTTTATTATCCATGTTTTGTGCCTTTCTGCGTTGGGAGTGCATTCTTCGTGCTATAAATCTGTCCTTAGTATAGCAGAACAGAGGAGTGAATTCAATGAAAAAATAACCGGTAACGTAACCGGTTATAAAAAAATTAAAAAATGGTTGACAAGCGATAGGCATCATAGTATTATTAAATCACAAAGTAACCGGTTACTTTACCGGTTACACAAACGGAAACATTCATAGAGGCACGACGAAAGAAAGGAGAACAGAATGAGAAAACGTATGATAGCGGCTCTGGCCATGGGCGTACTTGCACTCAGTCTGACCGGATGTCAGAAAAGTACGCCGAAGCCCGGAAGCATCGCCGGATATGATAAAGGAGAGCAGTATCTGTCCATATGGGTACACTCCATTGAGGATACCGATGAAGGCCGATGCTATCGGGAAGCAGTTGATGCATTTAACAAGAAGTATGATGGAACATATTTTGCGGATATTGAGTTTATTCCGCGAAATGACAGTGGCGGAGGATACTCTGATAAGATCAATGCATCCGTTATGTCAGGAGATCTTCCGGATGTGCTGACGGTAGATGGACCGAATATCGCAGCATATGCATCCAATGGGATCATTCAGCCCCTGGCAAAGCTGACGGAAAAAGAAAAATCCGTTCATCTACAGTCTATTATTGATCAGGGAACCTACAAGGACAAGTTATACGCTCTGGGAGCAATGGAGTCCAGTGTTGGTCTATACTATAATAAGGACATATTGAAAGAGGCAGGAATCCGCATACCGGATGCAGATCATCCGTGGAGTCAGTCCCAGTTTCTGGATATTCTTGCAAAGCTGAAACCGGTTATGGACAAAAAGAAGGGATATGCTCTTGATATGACATTCCCGGTGGGTGAGGCAACCATTTATTATTATGCACCGTTTTTCTGGTCGAATGGCGGGAACATGGTGGATGAGACAGGACTTACTGTAGACGGTGTCTTTAACTCGAAGGAAAATGTAAAAACAGTATCTTATTTTCAGTCGCTGCTGAAGAATAAGTATATGTCAAAGGTGCCGATCGATCATCTGTTTGAAAGCGGCAGGGCAGCATTTAAGATTGATGGTGCATGGGAGGTTAATACACTTTATACCAGCTATCCGGA
>JBNMJP010000396.1:0-1763 GCA_050873905.1 Jutongia sp.
ATCTTGTCCAGCATCTCTACGATCAGCTCGATTGCATTCAAAAATGGTCCCGGTACTTCATTTGGATCTGCTTTCCGGATAGCACGGTTTGCAAATAACGCAAATACCAGAATCGCCAGAATAACGATGATCATAGATATATGCGTTGTCGTCAGATAGACATCCTGTCCCATAAACCGCAGCTTCGTATATCCGTGGATAAAGAAATCCACCTGTGCGGTGCTGTCGGCATAGACAGGCATTGCATTGCCCAGCCCCTGTGAAATGGCTAAGACCCTGATTCCCACATTCTCACCTTCCTTTTTTAGTTTTTTGTTGGAAACAACTGTTTCCGTTGATACGAACTATCACCCTTCGCCGTATCGTTTATATGTGTAAACCACCGCATAGCGGCGAATACTCATCAATATCAGTCATTATCATTACTTCACCGGTGTCTCTTTATGCGCTGTCATAAGCTTGTGAAGCTTCGGCTGCATAAATGCCGAGATTTTCATTCCAAACATTCCAAGCACAGTTCCAATAGGATGAATATAACGGTATTGTGTCATGGCCACTGCCAGAACAACTGCCATTACAAAAAATCTCTTCATTGCCGAAGCCTGAATATGTCTGCCCGCATGAGTCGCATCCATATCCAGCGCAATATCCAGATGCCGGTACATATGCCAGAGAAGCCACGCTGCCACTGCCAGTCCCACCAAAAGACCACATGCCACTGCCAGTCTGTGCCGGGATACGATCATCAGGATCACCAGCATCAGGATCCCCCATACTGCCAGACCTGCCATCAGTTCCTTTAAGGTCTGCTTTGCCTGTCTCATACGAATCCTCCATATCTCCTAATGCTTCTCCGTTGTATCTTTTGCAGCACCGGAGATATTATCCATACTTTCCCTGCGGGCCCGTTCCTGCCCCTGTTTTTTTAACTCTTCTATATACTGAAGGCGCTCATGCTCCTTCCTCATATCTTCTGAATAAAAGGACTTTGTCAGGTAATAAACATTACGAAAGGCTGCCCCTATTCCCAATACGATCATAATTGCAAACCATATCTGTGTATGAAACTGCCCGTCCAGCCACCAGCCGATCCAGCCACTGAGAGAGATCGGCACCAGAATCGTAATGCTGATCTGGGATACCATTGCAAATGCCTTCAATATATTTTTTTCCTTTTTGTTCATGACTATAACACCATTTCCAAATTCTTTCGCAGTCTTGAAAGATTGCACAAAAAATCTACAAATACGGATTTATTATATAATAAATTATACAAAAAGTCCACAGGATACTTCTTCCGAATCACTCATTTCAATTTGCACAAAAAAATCATTTACAATCCCCCGCAAGCCCGTTATAATAATCTGTAATAATTTAATGACGTGAACAAAACGCATATTCACAAAGGAGAATACCATGGAAACAATTCATTTGTACCGTAGGCGTTATATGCCTGATGAAACAGTGGAACTGAAGGACGATCTGATCCTTTACCGGGATGACAATATTCTTGTGACGAAATGGAATATTCTGAAACCGCGCAAAGATATTGACCACGGTATTTCTGTGTATTATATGAAGGACGGCTTTAAGATCAGCAAGGTCTTTGATGCCAACGACAAGCTTGTGTACTGGTATTGTGATATTATCGAGACAGAACACCGTCCGGAGGAAAATACTTACATCTTTCACGACCTTCTGATCGATGTTCTGATCTACCCGGACAAACATGTTGAAGTCGTGGATCTGGATGAATTTGCGGA
>JBNMJP010000397.1:0-1761 GCA_050873905.1 Jutongia sp.
AGTAAGGAAGCACTCGATGAGTCGAGAGAATATATCGCCGGAACACTCGGTGCAAAAACGAACGAGATTTATTTTACAGCAGGCGGTTCCGAGTCTGACAACTGGGCGATCAAGGCAACAGCAGACGCTTATGCCCGGAAGGGAAAACACATCATCACATCTGCGATCGAGCACCATGCGGTACTGCATACATGCGAGTATCTGGAAAAGCACGGCTATGAAGTGACTTATGTAGGCGTGGATGAAAACGGTGTGATCAAACTAGATGAGCTCAAGGCAGCGATCCGCCCGGATACGATACTGATCTCTGTCATGTTTGCAAATAATGAGATCGGAACGATCCAACCGATCAAAGAAATCGGGGAGATCGCAAAGGAACATGATATTTTATTCCATACCGATGCAGTACAGGCATATGCACAGGTACCGATCAATGTGGATGAAATGCATATCGATATGCTTTCCGCAAGCGGCCATAAATTAAACGGACCGAAGGGAATTGGTTTCCTTTATATCAGAAAGGGCATCAAGATCCGTTCCTTTGTCCATGGCGGACAGCAGGAGAGAGGCAGAAGAGCCGGTACGGAAAATATTCCGGGTATCGTAGGCCTGGCTGCTGCAGCAAAGCGTTCCTTCTCCATGCTGGAGGAAAAAATGAAGAAGGAGATCGAGCTCCGTGATTACCTGATCAGCAGGATCGAGGCAGAAATCCCATACTGCCGGTTAAACGGAGATCGTAAGAAACGTCTGCCAAACAATGTGAATTTCAGTTTTCAGTTTATTGAAGGAGAATCCATGCTGATCCTTCTGGACAGCAAAGGGATCGCAGCATCCAGCGGCTCTGCCTGTACGTCAGGCTCGCTTGATCCGTCCCATGTCCTTCTGGCGATCGGACTGCCGCATGAAATTGCACATGGCTCCCTCAGATTGACGCTGTCAGAGGAAAACACAAAAGAAGAAATGGATTATGTAGTAGAGCAGCTTACTGCCATTTTGGAAAGACTGCGCAGCATGTCACCGCTTTACGAAGATTTCATGAAGAAACAGAAGTAAGCAATGGCTAACTAATATAAAGAAATACAGAGAAAAGAGATATAGACAGAAAAAGAAATATAGAATGAAGAGTTACAAGGAGAATACTATGTACAGTGAAAAGGTAATGGATCATTTTCAGAATCCACGAAATGTAGGAGAAATAGAAAACGCAAGCGGTGTCGGAACCGTCGGTAATGCAAAGTGCGGTGACATTATGCGTATGTATCTGGATATTGATGACAATGGCATCATCCGGGATTGTAAATTTAAGACATTTGGCTGTGGTGCGGCAGTGGCTACGAGTTCCATGGCAACAGAGCTTGTAAAGGGCAAGACGATCCAACAGGCACTTGAAGTAACCAACAAAGCCGTTATGGAGGCTCTTGACGGACTGCCACCTGTAAAGGTACACTGTTCTTTATTGGCAGAGGAAGCAATCCATGCAGCGCTCTGGGATTATGCAGAGAAAAATCATATTAAAATAGAAGGTCTCTCCAAACCGAAGAATGATATCAGTGAGGGCGAGGAAGACGACGAATATTAAAGACCGGTCTATCGGCGTGAAAAGAATGACACAAGTTTTGTAGGGAGAGATATGGGAAAAAAGGTAGTAGTAGGTATGTCGGGAGGCGTTGATTCCTCCGTGGCAGCATATTTATTAAAAGAACAGGGCTATGACGTGATGGGAGTCACGATGCAGATCTGGCAGGATGAAGATACGGAAAC
>JBNMJP010000398.1:0-1746 GCA_050873905.1 Jutongia sp.
AAGCACCGGTATATGATCCACCAGCTTTAATGCCCGGATACTGTGCAGCAGCACAAACTGTAACACCGCAAACACCACAAAAAAAACAACCGAATACGCAATGCCCTCCGCTGCGGGTTCCAGAGCCTGTCCCGCAAGCTGCTCCAGAGTGCCGCTTCCCATCTGCTTCTCAAGCACCGGCATAAATACCGTCTGCGCCAGTATCTTTTTCAGTGTTCCGGCTGCCAGAACTGCCCCTATATATGAAGCAACCATTGCCACGATCCGGGCAATGGTCACTAAAAATCCTCTATGATATCCTACGAGAACGGACACCAGCATACAAACACCGATGACCACATCAACGCACGTTGTAATATCCATATCTATCCTCACTTCTATAACTACAGAAGAACATCCGCCATATCATACATACCGGCAGCCTTTCCCTTCAGGAACTTCGCTGCGGCGATAGACCCCTTTGCAAAAACTGCACGGGAATATGCCGTATGCTTAAAGGTGATCACCTCGTCGGTTCCTGCAAAGATCACCTCATGATCTCCCACGATAGTGCCGCCACGGACTGCGGAAATACCAAGCTCCTTTTTGTCTCTCTGTTTTCTTACCTGAGAACGGTCATAAACATACTCAAACCGGTTGTCCATTGCCTCATTAATGGAATCTGCCAGTGCAAGAGCCGTGCCGGATGGTGCATCCAGCTTTTTGTTGTGATGCTGCTCCACGATCTCCACGTCAAAGCCCTCCTCACAAAGCTTCTGGGCTGCCTCCTTCAAAAGCTTCATCAAAAGATTGATCCCCAGAGACATATTGGCTGATTTCAGTACCGCAACCTTCTCTCCGGTCTGGCGCAGATATGTAAGCTGCTCCTCACTCATGCCGGTAGAACACTGCACGATCGGAGTCTGTGTCTTTGCGGCATAATCCATACGCTTCTCAAAACCGTTGGCAGAAGAGAAATCAATGATTACATCTGCCTTTACATCACATGCATCAATATCGGTAAACACCGGATAACCATTATCTCTGTTGTCCACAATGTCAATGCCTGCCACGATCTGACAGTCTGCATCCTCCTTTACCAGTCCTGAAATCATCTGTCCCATACGGCCGTTACAGCCTACCATAATAATATCTGTCATTGAAATAATCCTGCCTTTCATAATATATATGCACTCTTTAAGCTGCCGAAACAATCTCTGTCCCGCAGCATATCAGCTTAATTGACTGTCGTATCCTTCTCCAGCTCGATCTTGGAGATCACATCCATATAGTCCACCAGCTCCTCCGGCAGATTCTGTCCGGTGAGCACCAGTCTGGTATAATCATCCCGCAGCTCGATCAGATGAATGATATCCTCTACCGTAATGATCTCCAGATCGATCAGTCCCAGAATCTCATCCAGCACCAGCACATCACATCCACCGGTATCGATCACTTTTCTTGCGAAATTGACACCATTTAAAATATTCTGTGTCTCCTCTTTCTTCTGGGAAGCAAGAAGCTCTGAAAAAGACTCCTTTTCCTTCTCAAAACGGAACAGCTTGATATCCGGCTCCAGCTTCTCCAAAAAATTAAACTCCTCCGCATCATTTCCCTTCAGGAACTGGATAATGATCACGGACTGACCAAGACTTGCCGCACGGATACACTGACCCACAGCCGCCGAAGTCTTTCCCTTTCCCGGTCCGTAAAAAACCTGAACAATACGCCTGTCCATAATTCACCTCTGTACTTTCTTTGTATATT
>JBNMJP010000399.1:0-1742 GCA_050873905.1 Jutongia sp.
CAGAATTAAGAGTGTAGTACCTGTTATCGACAATAACTTTCCATTTGAGAGTACCTCGGACGCGTATAAAGTAGTTCGCTCCGGTGGTACCAAAAGTCTGTCCTGCAGTTATCATTTTAAAGTGAAAAATAATGTATCGACAGGATATCAGGGGGTTGTCTTCCGCATCGGATATGTGAAGAACGGTCAGGATGTCACAGAAGATAAGACGGTAAATGTAGAGTTGAAGGGCAAGGGAAAAAAGAAAGTGGCAGCAAAGGGGAAAAGCAGTACTCCCCGTGTAATGGTATCCGGATTTACCACGGACGTCAAAACAGTTCATCCAAATGCGAAATTCTTACTGACATTGGAACTGCGAAATAATGCCGGTCAGACCGTACATAATATCAAACTGACCATGTCTACAGAGAATGGGGAGTTTCTGCCCCTGAGTGGAGCAAGCACAGCCTATCTGGACAGTATTGCGGCAAAATCCACAGCCAAAGTATCTTTTTGGATGAAAGCGGCAGCCAGTCTTACCTCAAAGTCTTATCAGGTTACCGTAAAAACGGAATATGAAGACGGAAAAGCAAATGGTTATAATGCAGAGGATCATGTTTCTATTCCTGTGGTTCAAAAAGACCGGATCAGTCTGACAGAGATTACGCCACCGGATATGCTCAGTGTTGGTGGTACCGGAGATCTTTCCTTCTCTATCAACAATTTGGGAGGAGGCGCATTGAACAATGTCTCTGTTATTTGTAAAGGAAAGGATATTTCCTGTGAGAAATCTTTTGTAGGCAGTATTGCAGCGGGGGCCACAGGATATGCTACAGTGACATTGAATGGTGATCAGGCAACGTCAGAGGATAGTGACGGAGAGTGCACGATCATTGTGAAATATGAAAATGCTTCCGGTCAGTCTAAAAAGTATACGGAAAAAACAAACGTGTTTGTATCTGAGGATATGGGAGATGCCGATATGCCTGCAGATGACGGCATGGATGAGACACAGTCAAAGAAAGGACTTCCTTTGGCTGCAAAGATTGGAATCGGAGTAGCCGTTCTGGTGGTAGTTATTGTAGTTGTTCGTATCATTGTAAAAAAGAGACGCAAGAAAAAAGAAGAGGAGTTGATGGACGATGAGCTTCTATGATCTCATGAGCATGAGTCTGGGAAACCTGTGGCGTAGAAAGCTGCGGACGATCCTGACGGTGCTGGGGGTGCTGATCGGTACCACATCCATAGTTGCCATGCTTTCGCTTGCGTTTGGAATGAAGCAGAGGATGATGGCGCAATATGAAAGCATGGGGTCGGTGACACAGATCAATATTACCGGAGGTGGTGGAGACATGGATTCGGCTTCCTCCGGCAGTCAGACGGATACTTCAACAATGCTGACAGAATCCAATATGAAAATGTTTCAGGAAATGGAGCATGTGAAGTCTGTGCAGCCACAGCTTTCCTTTGACGGTAATATGACCAGTGGCAGATATAGTGGTTATGGCAGTATGATCGGTGTAGATCAGAGTATGTTGGATTCCCAGAAATTGGAAAAAGGTGAAACTCCGAAGCAGGGAAATTCAGGAACACTTCAGGTAATTGCCGGTAATCAGATCATTACAGGATTTGGTTATGTAAAAGGGGAGGAATATGTAGACTATTATTCTACAGGAGAATTGCCTCCGATCGATTTGATGAAACAGATTCATCAGCTGCAGGTATATAATGATGCAGCTGATTCGGATACCGGTGATCAGGGA
>JBNMJP010000400.1:0-1733 GCA_050873905.1 Jutongia sp.
GATTTTCAAACTGCTGCGGCATAAAGCCCTGATCTCCAAGCTCTGCAAGCAGCTGCTCCGCTTTCTTTACGGAACCGCCAATGCTCTCCTTTGCCGGAGTCAGTACCAGCTCTGCTCCAAGACAATGGATGATCTTCTTGCGTTCCTCACTCATATTTTCCGGCATGACGATGATCACATGGTAGCCCTTGCGGACTCCCACCAGTGCAAGCCCGATACCGGTATTGCCGGAGGTTGGCTCAATGATGGTCATACCCGGCTTTAATTTTCCGTCCTTTTCTGCCTGCTCCACCATGTTTTTGGCAACCCGGTCCTTTATGCTGCCACCGGGATTTAAAAATTCTGCTTTGGCATAGATCGGAAGTCCTGTGGATTCCTTCAAGCTTATCATCGGTGTGTTGCCGATGCATTCAATAATATTATGGATCATTTCACTTTGCCTCTTTTCTTTAACCGATAATTTCTGAAAGGTTATTCTGGATACCGGCAGCCACCTCCGGATCATTCATGGTATATACATGAATGTGTTTTACGCCATTGGCGATCAGGTCAATGATCTGGTCTGTGGCATAGGCAATTCCTGCCTGTTTCATTTTGGCAGGCTCATCCCCGAACCAGTCTACGATGGATTTAAAACGTGCCGGAACACAGCTTCCGGATAACTGGATACTGCGGGCTACCTGATTTTTTCTGGTGATCGGCATGATCCCGGCAATGATCGGAACCATGATACCTGCTTCACGAAGACGATACAGATAATTATAAAAAATAGAATTATCAAAGAACATCTGCGTGGTCAGAAATTCACATCCGGCATCCACCTTTTCCTTAATATGAAGGATATCCTCTGCCTTCGAGGAGGCTTCCGGATGTCCCTCCGGATAACAGGCTCCGCCAATGCACATATCCGGTGCCAGACGTTTGATCTCGCGGACCAGCTCTGCGGCATAATGAAACTGTCCCGGCAGAGGAAAATCTGCTTCCTTTGGAATATCTCCTCTCAGAGCCAGAATATTTTCAATGCCGACATCCTTCATAAGACGGATCTGATTTTCTACGGTTTCCTTTGTGGAGGAAAGACAGGTCAGGTGTGCAATGGAGTTCACACCGTATGCGTCCTTGATATCCTTTGCAATCTGAATCGTGTATTTGCTGTTTTTACCACCGGCAGCTCCGTATGTAACACTCATAAAATCCGGCTTTAAAGCCGCAATATCACGGACGGCTTCGTTAACTTTCTCCACAGCCGTGGTGGTTTTTGGAGGAAATACCTCCATGGATAATGTTACCTTATCTGATTGTAATACATCTGTTATCTTCATTGTAATTTTACATCCTTTCTCAGTCTGCAGATGATGCCATGGATTGTAATATTGTAATCTGTCCTGCATCCTATAAATATACATATTGCTTTGGGCTTGTATTTGTTCCTCCGGCAGGCAATGATAAAGAAATATTTATGCCGGAATTGATATCAAAAAAGCACTATAAATTCTAGCACATATTCGTAAAAATCTCAAATGATCATGCTCCGGCAGTGTTTTCATTTTCTTTCTCAAAATACTCTCTGACTAACTTCACCACAACACCGGAAAGTAGGAATACCGCGATCAGGTTCGGAATCGCCATTAATCCGTTGAAGGTCTCGGCAATGCTCCAGAGGAGTCCAAGATCCAGAGTTGCACCCACGGTCGCTACCAGAGAATAAACCAGCATAAACGGTTTGTTGACAC
>JBNMJP010000401.1:0-1733 GCA_050873905.1 Jutongia sp.
CATATAAGGATCCTGGAAAGTGACCACTGGGTTGTGGGGATGCGGCCGGATGATCCTCTTGCTTCCCAAAAATATATTGAAAAGAAAGATCTGATTGGAAAGCCACTGATCCTGCCGGAGAGAATGGGAGTGCAGAGCGAGCTTGTGAATTGGTTTGGCAGGGATTTTCAGAAAATTCAGATTGCATTTACCAGTAATCTGGGCACGAATGCCGGGGTGATGGCTGCCTGTGGACTTGGATATCCGGTGTCCATTGAGGGGGCAGCAAGATACTGGCGGGAGGATCTGCTGGTACAACGGCCTCTTTCGCCGGAGATTACCGCCAACACAGTCATAGCCTGGAGACGTAATATTCCGAATTCCCAGGCGGTGAATAAATTCATCGATGAAATTAATGCCTTTGAGGCATTAAAAAGTATTTAATATAGGTATTAGACATAAGCAAGATATAAGATTAAAATGGATGTGTAAGACAGCAACGGAGAGATGTTTTACACATCTTTTTTTGTGTATAGGCTGAATAAATTTTTCATATGGCAGTTTTTTGACTGCGGTTTCGAATTTATGAGCCGGGAAAGAAAGGGAGGTTTTTATGAGTAAAGGATTAGTAGCTTATTTCAGTGCAAGCGGTAATACAAAGAAGATTGCGGAGATGGTCGCAGAGGAAGGCGGCTTTGATCTTCACGAGATCGCACCGGAGAAGGAATATACCAAAGCAGATTTAAACTGGATGGACAAAAAGTCCAGAAGCAGCGTCGAAATGAATGACAAGGCGTTTCGTCCGGCCATCAAAAAGTCAGATCTTGATATCAGCGGTTATGATAAGATCCTGATCGGTTTCCCAATCTGGTGGTATGTGGCACCGACTATCATCAACACATTTCTGGAGGCGTATGATTTTGCAGGAAAGCAGGTTATTCTGTTTGCAACCTCAGGAGGCAGCGGCTTTGGCAATACCGTAAAGGAATTGCAGCCTTCCGCACCGGATGCCAAGATTACCGAGGGAAAGCTTTTAAATAATGTCAGCAGACAGGATATCAGTGAATGGGTAAAACAGTTATAGAAAATATAGGAACAGGAAATTCAAAACGTAATCTGCGGCCGCTGGGCAGCAGTATTCAGGAAAGGCAGGTTTATTATGGAAAAAATCGTACAGACAGCAGGAAGAGCAGCACTTTCAGAATTTGCACCACAGTTTGCACATTTTAATGATGATGTGCTTTTTGGTGAGAACTGGAACAATCAGGATATTGATGTAAAAACAAGAAGTATCATTACTGTTGTTGCATTGATGTCGTCAGGAATTACGGACTCTTCTTTAAAGTTTCATCTGCAGAATGCCAAGGATCACGGTGTAACACAGAAGGAGATCGCAGCGATCATTACACATACTGCATTTTATACCGGATGGCCAAAGGGCTGGGCAGTCTTTAATCTGGCCAAAGAAGTGTGGAATGTGGCAGAAGGAGATCTTACTTATGAGGATGAGGCAATGAGAGCCCACGCAAAGTCCATGGTATTTCCAATTGGTGCTCCGAATGATGCATTTGCAAAATATTTTATCGGGCGGAGTTATCTGGCACCGGTTTCTACGGATCAGGTTGGTATTTTCAATGTTACCTTTGAGCCGGGCTGCCGCAATAACTGGCATATCCATCACGCAAAGAGCGGTGGCGGCCAGATTCTGGTATGTGTGGCAGGACGCGGTTATTATCAGGAGGAAGGAAAAGAAG
>JBNMJP010000402.1:0-1726 GCA_050873905.1 Jutongia sp.
CCATCCAGGATTGCGCAGATGTCCTTGAAGCCCTGTTCAAGTCCTGTTGTTCCATCGACAACACGGAGAATACCTTCATTCTTATAATAGTCGATCAATGGAGCTGTCTGCTCATGATATACTTCCAGTCTCTTCTTAACGGTCTCAGGCTCATCATCCTTACGGATCACAAGCTCCTTACCACATTTATCGCAGATTCCTTCTTTCTTTGGAGGAATGTTTACAATATGATAGGTTGCACCGCAGGAGCATACTCTTCTACCGCTCATACGATCAATGATCACCTGATCTGCAAGATTGATCTCGATTGCATAATCAACCTTCTCACCGGTAGCTGCCAGAGCCTTTGTCAGCGCCTCAGCCTGAGGGATGGTTCTTGGGAATCCATCGAGTACATAACCGTTCTTTGCATCGTCCTGGTGGATTCTGTCTACAACAAGATCACAGGTAAGCTCATCCGGAACAAGCTCTCCGGCATCCATATAGCCCTTTGCTTTCTTTCCAAGCTCTGTACCGTTCTTGATATTCTCACGGAAAATATCACCGGTGGAAATATGAGGAATGCCATATTTCTCTGAAACCTTGCCAGCGTGTGTTCCCTTTCCGGCACCTGGTGCCCCCAACATAATAATCTTCATGAATATATTCTCCTTTCACGTGTATCATACCCTTCACATCTTCAAAAAGACGTCTATAGTATATGATACTCCAAGGCGGTTTATTTTTCAACCGTTTTTTGTGACCGCCTGCGAACCGGTATTTTGCACATCTCCAACCGCCTGCAGACGGATATTTATTTGTCGTCTTCTGTTCTGTCACTGATGATGTAACGAGGTCTGTGCTTGACTTCCATATAGATCTTGCCGATGTACTCGCCCAGAACACCGAGGCAGATCAGCTGCACACCGCCAATGAAGCAGATAATACTGATTGTACTTGCCCAGCCGACCACACTGTGCTTCATATAGAACATGATAAACGTCCAGATGATCGCCAGAAAGCTGAGCAGTGAGATAAAGGTGCCGATCCCGGTGATGATCCGGATCGGTTTGATGCTCAGGCTCGTGATACCGTCAAAGGCAAGTCCCAGCATCTTACTGAGCGGATAATGGCTCTCACCGGCAATCCTTTCGTGGCGCTCATAATACACGCTTGTGCTTTTGAAGCCCACCAGCGGAAACATGCCGCGCAGATACAGATTGACCTCCTTGAAATTTGCAAACTCATGCAGCACTCTGGAGGACACCAGACGGTAATCGGCATGATTATAGACCACCTCTGCCCCCATGACATTTAACAGCTTGTAAAATCCCTGCGCTGTCGCTCTCTTAAAGAACGTATCCGTATCACGCTTGCTGCGGACGCCGTAAACAATCTCACAGCCGTCCAGATACGCATCCACCATATTGTCCATCGCATTGATGTCATCCTGTCCGTCACAGTCGATGGAGATCGTAATATCCGCCTTGTCCTTTGCCTCCATGAGTCCCGCCAGCACAGCATTCTGATGACCCCGATTGCGGCTCTGCGAGATTCCGATATAGTGTTCGTCCTCTTTGGAAAGCTCTTTGATGATCTCCCAGGTCCGGTCCTTGCTTCCGTCATTGACGAAAAGCACACGGCTGTCTTCACTGATCTTGTCCTTCGATGCCAGCGAATTGATCTTCGCCAGAAATTCCCCACTGGTGATCGGCAGCACTTCTTCCTCGTTGTAACAAGGTATCAC
>JBNMJP010000403.1:0-1723 GCA_050873905.1 Jutongia sp.
ACACCAATTTCCGTCAGAATCCTTCCAATCCGAAATATCACCCCTTCGTACCTTGTCATATTTCTTTGTGAAATAATTCTGATAATAATCTCTCTCCCCGTCCGGAATCAATGTCTTTCCAAGCAGGTCTGCAATCTCATCTCCTGACTGCTCTGCTGTCTTATCTGCAGATTCTGTTGTTTGTACCGGCTCCTTTTGGGACGATCCTGCATCCTGTCCGTTGTTTCCGCATGCAGTCAATAACACAGCAAGTGATAGTGCTGCCATAGTCCCCATTAATTTTGGTCTCATATTTTCCACCTCCTATTATCCTAAATTTCATTTTTCCTCCCACGAAATTTTCTGTTGCAGCCTGCTGACATTACTGCTCCATTTTTCCTGATAATCTTTCTTACAGCCCTTCGGAACAACAATCGTATCTTTCTCCTCAAACAGACAGACTCCCGATACCAGATGTAACGGTGTTCTGCCCTCAAAGAAATACGTTGTACCGGTATGTCCGGCAGGATTATTCCGGACATTATTACCGCTTTTTGTATGCATAAATGTCACGCTCTTTGGAACCACCATTCTACGAAAAGTTGTTGTATCACCAATATACCATGGACAAAAAATCCTTTTTACGGTATCCGGTATGTTGATCACACCATTGTCAATATACGCAGCCACCAGTTCTCCCGAAGTTTTATCATAGATCGAACCGTTTTTCTCTGCATATTTCGGATTATCCTTTGCAATCTGCACGTTAGCTTCCGTAAAGTTATGATCCTCATATTCACCTGCTGCTTCAATCTCCGTAACACTTGCCGGGATCTGCATTTCCTTCGTTCCAAAATAATTTCCCTTTTTGGAGATCGTTTCCACTCTGTCCGGAATCTTGGACTCTTCTCTTTCCTCCAAAAGTCCGTATACTGTTTTTCCATCTTTGGAACACAGAAATCCATCTACAATTTTGTAGGTTTTATTTTCTCCGGAAAAGGAAACTTCCTTCCATTTCACTCCGGTTAAACCCGTATCCTCCAGCTTTGTTTTAAGGCCTGCCGGCAAACGAAGTACCTTTCTGTTTTGCACATATGCAAATAATCCCAAGTCAATCCACTGAACCGTATCCGGAATATCTATCTCCTCAATCTGCGCCACCCGGTCATACACATCTTTTGGCTCAATTATGATATTCTCCACGGTAGAATCCTCTGAGCATTTTTCACCAAATATATTGCTCCGGTTCTCCGCTTCCCACATGGCATCAGAGCTTTCTTCCTGCTTAAAAGTGCCGTTTCCGTTTCCCAGACGAACCACCTTTTTCCCTGCCAGCTTTGAAGGAATTTTTAATACGGAAATATCCCCGTCAGACGGTGTAATCTTTGTAATCCACACCCCCTCTGCGCTGGTTCTGTATGTGTATTCAAAGCTCCCCACTTTCCGGTTTTCTTCCTTTGCTGCATATGCCTTATAAGGATTGTCTGTGCACTGTTTTTTCTGAAAATAACTCACGCCATTATAAACACATATTACCGCCACCACTGCAAGACAAATCGCAGTGATTCTTTTCCCCTTTTTTCTCTTCATCCCGACCTCCGATCATATTACGCAATACATCAGTTTCTATATTAATAATATAATCTATTTATACCGTCATTTCAATGAATTATTTTAATACCATTGCTGCAGTCCGAAAATGTTCCCTCCGCAACCTTCTTCGTAACTGCCGGAAGTTTTACCT
>JBNMJP010000404.1:0-1688 GCA_050873905.1 Jutongia sp.
GTGCTTCACCGGGATATCAGTCCGGATAATATTCTGCTTACGCGGGATGAACGGCTTGTTTTGATTGATTTTGGGGCTGCCCGCAGAGAAAATATCAATATGACGAGAAGCATGACCGGTGTATTTAAGCGGGGATTTTCTCCGGAGGAGCAGTACCGGACCAGAGGACGGCAGGGGGCATGGACGGATGTATATGCATTATGTGCCACAGTCTACTATGCCCTGACAGGAAAGGCACCGGATGAATCGATCCAGAGAATGCTGGAGGATGATATGCCATCTCTGATGGATATGCCGGAGCTGTCATTGAGCCTGCCCCAGAAAAAGGCATTAATGAAAGGGCTTACCGTAGATTTTCATCACCGATACCAGACGATGGATGAGTTGTATCGTGGATTATATCAGGAAGAAGAAAAAAGCTTCTTTATCAGCCGCCGTTGGAAAGTGGCTGGTGTGACCGCCGGCATTGTTGTTCTGACTGCGGCGGCAGCGTTTCTGATTCCGGGGATCCGGAGAAATAAAACAATACCGAAGGCACCGGCGGCTGTGATACAGACGACAGAAGCTGCGGTGACGGCAGTGCCTTTTACTACCGGTATACAGGAATATAAAATGGGCAGCTTCACAGGGATGAAAAAGAAAGCGGCAGCCAGAAAGCTGAGAAAGCAGGATGGATCCATTTCGATACGGTGGGTTTATAAATACAGTAATAAAGTAAAGAAGGGAAGAATTATCTCCCAGAGTATTTCCAGGGGGACGAGGTATACAGAAGGAACTTATAAAAAAATAGTATTTACAGTAAGTAAAGGGAAAAAGAAGGCTTCCGTGCCGGCAAAGACAGATACGCCAATACCGGTAAAAACAAATGCGCCGGCAACTGCTGTGCCGCATAACAATACCTCTGTTCCGTCCAAAAACACATCAGGGAAAAACAGCATAGAATTTGAGGGAGCGATACCATAAAGATAAAACAAGGAGAAAACAATGGGAACCCATAGAAAAACATTTACCATGGCATTACAAAATATAAAACGGGATAAACATTTTGAGGATTTTGCAGATTTTATCATGGACAAACTGGATATTCCGAAAGAAGAGGAAATGACTGCAGAAACGAGGAGAAGTGCGTACCGGGCATTTCGGGCAAGAACCGGCAAGGAAGACTTTGCAACACTTCCGACTATTCGGAAATGGTTTGGGATCGGAGGCAGAGCTGTGCCGGACCGGGAACAGGTATATCAGATCTGCATGGCGATGGGACTGTCCATGGAGGATTGTCAGGAATACCTTGTTTATGGGATTCATGAACCGGCATTCCAGGTGAATGATTATCGGGAAGTGATATTGGTTTATGGTCTTGAAAATCATAAAAATTACCGGGAATGTCAGAAAATGATCCGGGATTTTGAAGAAGGATTAAGTCATGTACTTACCTTTGAGCAGACCTGTGGAACGCAGACCCTGATGGGAGAATTTCAGGGAAGAAAAAATCTCCCATGGGAAGAATTCCGGGAATGGATGATAGAAAATGCTGCCAGCTTTAAAGGCTATAGTAAAACAACACTGGACTATTTTCGAAAATATAAAAAGCTTATTCTGCAGTATGCCAAAAAGGATGCTCAGGAGGAGCTGGAACGTCTGTTGTCGGAAACGGATTATGCAGTGTGGTGTCAGAGAAGGCTGTTAAA
>JBNMJP010000405.1:0-1686 GCA_050873905.1 Jutongia sp.
AATAATATCTGCATTCCGGTCGATCACACCGATAATCTTTACCGGGATCTTTGTCTTAAGCTCCGTTTCCGAGTTGGTATCCACATATACCACATCCCCTGTTTTATACCTTTCCTGATTCTGCAGCACCACTGCCTCCAGATACTTTTCTTCCTGATTCCCTGTCTTAAGCCAGCTTCCCGACTGCAGCTTCGGAGTATATCCGCTGATCCAGCCGTCATCATAAGCCCGGACATTTTTATGGAAAGAGCCTTCTTTCCTTGCGTCCGCAACCTCCTGTGTCTCTTCGACAAAAGCCTTCACATCATACTGTCCGCAAACCTCTGCATCCTTCAGCATTGCCTTATATGCCTGAGAGGTTTCCACCATTTTTCCTTCGTGTTCTCCCTCTATATAATGACTGCCCAATAAATTACAAATAAATCCTTTCTGCTCTACAAGCTTTCGCACCGGCTGATATTTCTCGTAACGCATCATAAAGATAGACAAAAGTCCTGTCACAATGGCAAATAAAAACACCGCCTGTATCAGGCACAGAACCGACATTACAATGTGCATTCTGCACTCACGTACCGCATACTTCCATGTCATACGTTCTCCCCCCCTTCTAACGGATCATTTTCTTTTTCAATGTCCAATGGATCATCACGAACTGAAGCACAAAGGAGGACACAAAAAACACCAGAAATAACGTTCCATATACCCGGGCCGGGAAATGGAAATCAAATACATTCCATCTGCCTGCCAGAAACGGCATCAGCAGATAACGGAACAGAAGCAGTGTCACCAGATAAGTTCCCGCCGACAAAACCGAACATTCTCCCAGATACAGCCGGATACTCTTACTATGGCTCAGACCGCATATCTGGAAAATCTTCAGCGTCCGCTGTCTGGTGGTCACAATGTAATGATATAATGCGCAGAAGTTAAATGCTGCCACCATAGAAACTACTAATACCAGTAACAAAACCGTATTATACATATAATCATTGCCCTCTGTTTCCTGCAGATCATAATTACATTCCACCCTGTCTCCAAAACATTTTTCTGCCGCCTTGATCAGCAGATTGATCTCCCGCAGGGAAATATTGTCCTTGAACCGCATATCGATCTCATCCAGCAGAACCGCATCTTCTCCAACCGCTGTAATCGGCAGAAATCCTGTCCCGATTCCATTCTGCAGACCAATGATCTCATATTCGTCTCCGCCGATCATCACGGTTCCGGATTCTGTCATATTTTTCTTGAGATAGTCCCCCTCCGGTTCCTTTTGAACACCATACATGATGCACACCTTGTCTCCCTCGGCATACTCCCGGTCTGAAAAATATCTGCCGTACTGGAAAATATTCACGGTCATCGATCCAAACACATAATTATAAAAAGAATCCGGGCCATAATCACCGCTGTTGACGATCCGTCCGTAATCGATCAGAAAGTCTGTGTCAAACCGGTACTCTCCCTCCAGGATCCCGGTGTGGATATTCAGAAGCTTTCCTGCCACCTCCTGATCCACTTCTTTGGCAAACTTCTTGATATCGGCCGCCGTCAGATCCGGAACATCATACCGTTTTTCATACTTTTGATCATTCAGATCCCCCATAACCGTCAATTTTCCCATCCCGTCAGCACTGTCCTGTGCACCGGAAACATAGGATCCCTTCAACCGGAACACGATCTCATTGG
>JBNMJP010000406.1:0-1678 GCA_050873905.1 Jutongia sp.
ACCCCATCCTCTGCGGACAGCTGGATATTCTTGGTGGTGCCATTGTCATCGCTGATGGCAGTCATGTAGCCCTGGCTGATGTTGGAGGTGTCCAGCACCAGCGGCGACTGTCCTACCGTGTCTTTTCCCGGTGCCTCCGCAACCAGAACCTTCAATGGTGAATAAACCGGCGGCTCCTCAGAATTACCGTAACCAGAGCTTCCACTGCCTCCACAGCCTGTGATTATAAGAAGCATGGGGCATAATAAAAATAAGCAAAGAGGAAGGGCAGAAGTGCGTTTGGACATAGTGCCGCTCCTTTTTATAAGTGTGTTGGCTGTTTCTTATAGGATTAAGTATAGCAGATTATGTCAAAAAAGGAAGAGTGAATTATTCTCGTAAAATGTGAACAAAAAGATAACGAAATGATTGTGAAAACGCACGAAAATGGAGATGAAAAAGAACGTAGGGTAAAATTTTTGTAGGAAAAAAATAATAGAAAAATAAAGAAAGCACCGAGCTCCTGTGTTAGGATTGATGTTGACTAGACAAAATCCAAGGAGGGTGCTTTCATGATTACTAGTATACATCATTTTTGTGAGAATGGGGTAAAAAATTTAACAGATATTTTTAAAATTTATGCGGATGACCTTACCAAGATTGCCGAAATGGTTTATGGCGTGACGAATGAGGTGACCAGACTCGGCTGCAGTATGATAGCAGAAGAATGGGAATCTTATGACGAATTGTTACGGAAAAGAAAGGATCTGCGCCGGGGATGGCATATTGTCCGCAGAGACGAAACTTCTCTTTTGACAAGTCTTGGAGAAGTGGTATATCATAAAACCCTGTTTAAAAATGTTGCTACTGGTAAATCCTGTTATCTTCTGGATCAATTGATGGGACTGGAGCATCACGCCAGGATAACGGAAGATGCAGAAGCCAGAGTCCTGCTGGAAGCAGCTGAGAGCAGCTATAGAAAAGGCGGTGCTAATGTCAGTATAAGCGGCGAAACGATAAGTAAAGAAGCTGTAATGAACAAGCTGCATAATCTGGAGTTTCCAGCTTTGAAGGCAGAGGAAAAGAAGGAACTAAAAACGCTTTATATCGATGCCGATGAAGACCATGTAGCACTTCAGTATCTGGAACATAAAGGTGATATCCGGAAACCACGGGTCAATACAGTGATGCCCAGAATCATATATGTTTATGAAGGTGTAGAAAGCAATGCGGAAGGCCGTGCCAAGCTTATAAACCCACGGTATTTTGGAGGTGTTTATGAAGGCCAGGAATCAATCGGCAGGCTTTGGACAGAAGTATTGGATTACCTGAATGAGGCGTATGACATGGATAATGTTAACAGAGTCTATATCAATGGAGACGGAGCAGCCTGGATACGTACAGGAGAAAAGATCATCCCGAAATCTAAGTTTGCGCTTGACAAATACCATATGCATAAATATATCATAGCAGCAACCTCCCACCTGGAAGATTCAGCAGAGGATGCAAGACGGGAAATATACCGTGCAATCCATAAAAAGAAAAAGTGGATGGCAGAGGGAGTTTTTGACCGGATCATAGGGATCACAGAGAAAGAAACAAAACGTAAAGCGGTAGAACAGGCAAAGGCATATATTCTGGGAAACTGGTCAGGGATCATGCTTTCCATGAAATCCCAGGACAGTAATGTAAGATGTTC
>JBNMJP010000407.1:0-1673 GCA_050873905.1 Jutongia sp.
CTGCAATAGTGACTCTGAAAGCCGATGGAAAGAAGAGTAAAGTGAAGGTTATTGTGAAATAAAACAGCTTTTGAAAAATAAAATGTGAAATAAAACATAAGAAAAATAATCCCCGTGGATGACAGGAGATTGCCCGGATCATAGATCTTATCTAAGATTCCGGCAATCCCGTATTCACGGGGATTTGTTATTATAAAAACAATCTGTATTACAGATATAAGACTATTTTGCAGTCATAGCGTCTGCAAGCTTCTCCATTTCCGGAAGATCACTGTCTTTCATAACGGAACGGATCGTAACTGTAGGTTCTACGATCTCGATATTTTTCATGGTTTCCAGAATGGATTTCATAGTGCGGGCTGCGGTTGGTGCCCAGGAACCATTTTCCATAATACCGACTTTACGGTTCTGATAAGCCTTGATCTGGAGATGATGAAGGAAATCCTGCATACATGGGAAAACTCCGGCATCGTAGCTGGCAGCTGCCAGAACCATGCGGTCATAGCGGAACGCATCTTCGATCACCTCTGCCATATCCTCTCTGGCAAGATCACTTACAACAACCTTTTCAGCACCCTTTTCGCGAAGCATTTCGGCAAGCTTCTCAGCTGCTTTTGCCGTATTGCCGTGGATGGAAGCATATGCCACAAGGATCCCCTTATCCTCCGGCTGATAGCTGCTCCAGGTATTGTACAGGTCCAGATAGTATCCGAGATTGTCCTTTAAGATCGGACCATGAAGCGGGCAGATCATAGCGATA
The DNA here is from genome assembly GCA_050873905.1 of Jutongia sp. GTDB lineage: Bacteria > Bacillota > Clostridia > Lachnospirales > Lachnospiraceae > Jutongia. The sequence goes on from JBNMJP010000407.1 coordinate 761, forward strand.
TCCAATCCGGCAGCCTTTTTGAGAAGTGTCTGTACCGGTGCACCATACTTACCAACGATATTGAAATAATATCTGCGGGCCTCACATGCCCAGTCATCCTCGCCTTCTGTCTTGGAAAGGGCACCGAATTTACCGAATCCATCTGCGGAGAAGAGGATCTTTTCTTTGGATTCATAAGTAACCATAACCTCCGGCCAGTGAACCATAGGTGCCATGACGAAAGTCAGAGTATGTTCTCCTAAGGAAAGAGTATCTCCCTCCTTGACGGTCAGGGTATGCCCCTCTAAAGGAATGTTGAAAAACTGTGGAAGCATGGCAAATGTCTTGGCGTTGCCTACCAGAGTGACTTCTGGAAAAAGCTCCACCAGACGTGCGATACTGCCGGAATGATCCGGTTCCAGATGCTGCACCACCAGATAATCTACCTTTCTGCCATTCAGGGTGTCCAGAAGATTCTGTTCCCACTGCTCCATACCACGGGGATCTACGGTGTCCATAACAGCAACCTTCTCGTCAAGGATGACATAGGAATTATAAGAAACTCCTTCCGGAACCACGTACTGACTCTCAAAAAGATCGATCGTGGTGTCATCTACACCAATGTACTTTACGGAATCTGAAATAACTACACTCATAAGTAACCTCTTTTCTGCGCACGGTATAATATTGTGTGATCCGGTGTGTATATAAAACTCAGATTGTCACACACCTGTCATAATGAACTTGTTTTATAGCTGATCGCAAGGTGCAGCAGCTGTGCGCCGGATACTGCGTTGCGATCATCAGGGAGACATGATAATGCTCCGATTGCTTTCTATTCTAAAATGGGGCAAATGGTCTGTCAATAGAATTCTCAGTCCAATTTAATCCCTTGTAAAAGCTTTGCAAAAGGACTGGTATCCTGTTCCTCATC
>JBNMJP010000408.1:0-1672 GCA_050873905.1 Jutongia sp.
GATGAAGCCAGCCTTTGTCAGTGCCTCCAGTGCCTGCTCCGGCTTGGAAACAACCATACGTACAATTCCATATTCTGCACTGTCATTGGTAACAGAACCAAGAATGTTAATATCCTCTTCCAGAAGGATTCCGGTTACCTGCTGCATTTTTCCCTTGATGTTTTCTGCAAAAATTGATAATTGTTTCAGCATTTTCTTATTCCTTTCCACATTTTAATAACAATATTGACATTTTAATCGTAAACAAGGAGTATCTGGCCGTTCTGGCAGATCTCTCTTTTTCACAATAAATTCTCTGCTTCTTACTTCTCTACTGGAACCTCGATCAGCTCTTTCGGAGAGTGTGCCAGGTTGCGGCAGCCATCCTCAGTTACCACTACCATATCCTCAATACGAACGCCGCCGAAACCAGGTACATAAATACCAGGCTCTACTGTCTCGATCATGTTTGCTTTGAGAATGGTATCGTCAGACGGTGACAGACGCGGGCTCTCATGGATGAAAAGACCTACGCTGTGGCCAAGTCCATGACCGAAGTATTCGCCGTAGCCAGCCTCTGTGATAATGTCCCTTGCCACTTTATCCACACTTGCTCCGCTGACACCAGCCTTCACTGCTGCAAGACCTGCAAGCTGTGCTTTTAATACTACATTGTAGATTTCTTTCTGCTTGTCGCTTGCTTTTCCAAGGACAAAGGTACGGGTCATGTCAGAACAGTAGCCCTTATATTTGCAGCCGAAATCACAGGTAACAAAGTCACCCTCTTCCAGCTTCTTATATCCTGGAATTGCATGGGGCATGGAAGAATTCAGGCCGGATGCGATGATGGTGTTGAAGCTTAAATCCTCAGCGCCCTCTTTTTTCATCAGATATTCCAGTTCAGCGGCAACTTCAAGCTCTGTCATTCCTGGCTTCACGATCTTCAGAAGTCCGGCATATGCTTTATCCCCGATCTCCTCTGCTCTTGCCAGGTACTCCAGCTCTTCTTCTGTCTTGATCTGACGAAGATCATCAATTCTGCTGCCAAGAGGTGTCCATGCCTGAACCGGCAGCTCCTTTTTCAGCTTATCGAAATCACAGCAAAGCATGGACTGATCTTCGTATCCCATATGGAAATCACCGCTTACGCTCTCCTTCTCCATACACTCCTTCAAAATTGTCTGACGGTTATGAGCACGGCACTCCTCGATCACTGTGAAATCGCTCTCTTTCCCAGCCTGCTCTGTATAACGGGAGTCTGTGATCAGCACCTTCTGTGCTGCTGAAATATATAAAGCACCCTCGCCTCCACGAAAACCGCTTACATGACGCATGTTATACGGATCTGTGATCACAAGGGCATTCAGTTTTAACTCATCAAGAATTGCATTTAACATCTTCGTTTCCTCCTCATCTTCTGTGGTATGACCTGCTCAAGGTGATCTGCTGCCAGCAAGCTGCTCTGCCAGTACATTTATCCCCTCCGGATCTATCCTGTACAAAAACACCGGACACAGCCAGCTGCTTTTCTCTACTTTATCACGTTGAAAAGTCATACCTCTATTAGTCTTATCATACCACATTATCTCTCATAATATTGTCTGAATTTTTAATTCTTTTCGTACATATAAACTTTTTATTTTATATAAAATAATATTTTTTCAAATTATTTATTGACAAATCAAAAGTAATC
>JBNMJP010000409.1:0-1663 GCA_050873905.1 Jutongia sp.
GGCAAAGAGTATGGCATCGTGATTCATGGAAGCAACCATTTCCGGAGTCACAATGTTTGGTGCGGAAACACCCACAAATATATCAGCACCCTTTAAGGCATCTGCAAGAGTACCTGTCTTGCCGGTAAGGTTTGTAACCTCCATCATATCCTTCTGCATCCAGTTCAGATCGGCAGAAGCCTTGGAAAGAATACCGGATTTATCGCACATTACCACATCCGGGAAGCCGAAACGAAGCAAAAGCTTTGTAATGGCAACTCCGGCAGAACCGGCACCGTTTACGACGACATGGCAGTCCTCTTTCTTTTTATTGACAACCTTCAATCCATTCATGATGCCGGCAAGCACCACGATAGCAGTACCATGTTGGTCGTCATGAAAGACAGGGATATTTAATGCCTTTTTCAGTCGTTCTTCAATCTCAAAGCAACGTGGTGCGGAAATATCCTCCAGATTGATGCCGCCGAAAGCAGGAGCGATGTTGATGACGGTCTGCACGATCTCGTCGGTATCCTGGGTATCCAGGCAGATTGGAAATGCATTGACACCACCAAACTCTTTAAAGAGAACTGCTTTTCCCTCCATAACCGGCATGGCAGCCTCGGGACCGATATTGCCAAGACCAAGTACGGCACTTCCGTCAGAAACAACCGCTACGGTGTTGGACTTGATGGTGTATGTATATGCCGCTTCTTTGTCCTTGGCAATGACTTTACAAGGCTCAGCAACACCCGGTGTATATGCGAGTGCCAGATCTTCTCTGGATTTTACCTGACATGTTGGGGTTGTTGTGATTTTTCCGTTCCATTCTTTATGAAGGAATAACGCTTTTTCTTTGAGATCCATAATGATAATCAAACCTTTCTTTTTATATTCTGATAATTAAGCGATATAAAATTATGATATCATATTTTATATATGAAAACAAGGAGAACTGATGAATGCCGGGGATGCTGTGGAGGCGTTTCTGTCTGAAATTATTGAAGAGAATTTGGTGAGAGGTATTTACAGATTGGAAATTATTGTATATACTTAAGAAAATTGATCTGTCAGACGGAATTCATTTGTTCTATATTTTTATTTCAGAAATTATTTCGTTGAAGATTCATGAATATTTCAGAAGGTATCAAAATTAAATATTTATTCCAAAATGGAGGTTATACATGGAAGAATTAGAAAAAATGTCACTGGTGGAGTTACGTTTATACGGAAGAAAACTGGGGATGAAGAACGCAACGACATTTAAAAAAAAGGAATTGATCGGGGAGATTCAAAAAATTCTGGCTTCCCAGAAAGTTTCTGAAAAAGGAAAATCGGTAAAGAATTCCGGTGAGAAGCAGGAGGATACTGCAGAAAAAACTGCGGAGAAACCAACGAGAAGGACTGCCAGCCGAAAAGCACCGCGACAGGAAAGAAGATCGGTGAGAAAGCCGGTAGATTATGAGGAGAGAAGTAACGCAGCATCGCGGACTCCAAAGCCGGTTGTCCGTGGGGGATATACATCAAATCTGCAGGAGATGAACACGGTACGCGAGGAGAGAAGATACGGGGCTGCCCGTGAGGATCGCGGTAACGGACGTGATGATAGCAGATACGGCCGGGATGACTGGAACAATGGACGTGACGACAGATACAGCCGGGACGACCGTGGTAACGGACGTGA
>JBNMJP010000410.1:0-1660 GCA_050873905.1 Jutongia sp.
AATCTACCATGCTGAACATGCTTGCCGGGCTGGAAAAGCCTACAAAAGGGCAGATCATGGTGGCAGGCGAACGCATTGACAAGTACAAGGAGAATCGTCTGGTGCAGTTTCGCAGGGAAAAGGTAGGATTTATTTTTCAATCTTTTAATCTGATCCCGACGATGAATGCGGTAGAAAATGTGGCATTGCCGCTGGTATTCCGTGGCATATCCAAAACTGTCCGGATGAAGCGGGCGCAGAAGATGATCGATCTGGTGGGCCTTAAGAAATACCGTTTACATAAGCCGAATCAGATGTCCGGAGGACAGCAGCAGCGCGTAGGTATGGCAAGAGCTCTGGTTTTGAATCCAAGTATTGTTTTTGCAGATGAGCCAACCGGTAATCTGGATTCCAATACATCGGCAGAGATGATGGAACTGATGCGCCATGTGCTCAGCGAGAGGGGAAAAACGCTGGTAATGGTTACACATGACAATGATCTGGCTGCTTTGGCAGACCGACAGATAAGGATCAAGGATGGCAAGATTGTGGAAAATGTACAGGAATGATGAAAAAGGGGAATCCGAGATGATTCAGAAAATGGAGGACAAGATTTTGAAAAAGAGAAAATTATGGATGGCGGCATTGCTGGGTCTGGCAATGGTGACAAGCATGGTGCCGGCACAGAAAGTCAAAAATGTATGGGCAGCCAGTGAGGGGGATGATCAGGGAAACACAGGCGGCCAGCAGGGAGAAGATGGTCTGCAGAGCGAGGTACTCATGGGCAACAGTGCGGATATCAGTCTGTCTAATGTCAGTGTGTCCGGCAGCAAAGCAGGGGGGAAGGTAAAGGTTTCCTTTACCGTAACCGGCAACAAAAACAGCAAAAAGCATTATGATATAGAAAGTATTGAGAAGGTATATCCGGTTCTCAATGACAGCTTTCCGTTCGTGATGGATAACGAGGCATATCGTGTTACGAATGGTAATGGAGGCTCTGTAAACTGCAGCTATACATTTCAGGCAAAGGATAATCTGGAGACGGCCTATTATATGGCAGGTTTTACTGTGGTATATACCAGAAAGTCTGCGGACGGAGTCGTGAAAGCATATGACAGTGAGTATTCTCTGAACAAGAGTATCAATGTAAAGATCACAGGGAAACCAAAGGCAACGGAAAAGCCGGCGGATAAGCAGGAGACGGCGAAGGATGCAGATATTTCCCTCCGAATGAAAAATAATCCATACGGTGTTTATGGCGGAAGCTGTGGTATTGCTTTTACTGCCAATAGCCGGAAATACAGAATTAAGAGTGTAGTACCTGTTATTGACAATAATTTTCCGTTTGACAGTACATCTGACGCATACAAGGTAGTTCGCTCCGGCGGTACAAAAAGCCTGTCATGCAGCTATCATTTTAAAGTGAAAAATAATGTATCTACCGGGTATCAGGGGGTTGTATTCCGGATCGGGTATGTAAAGAACGGTCAGGATGTGACAGAAGATAAAACAGTTAATGTGGAATTGAAGGGAAAATCAAAAGAGAAAACAGGTGAAAAAGGGAAGACAAGTACGCCTCGTGTGATGGTTTCCGGATATACTACAGATGTCAAAACCGTTCATCCAAATGCAAAATTTTTATTGACACTGGAGCTTCGCAATAATGCAAGCCAGACAGTAC
>JBNMJP010000411.1:0-1659 GCA_050873905.1 Jutongia sp.
AATGTATATAATAACAGTAAGTGGTGTTAAACATCCTATCATGCAGAGTTTCGTATACGGAACTCTGTCTTGTTGTAAATATATTCTGTCAGGAAGTCTTTCATTCACGAAATCTCCTATGACACAGAATCAGAAAGGTTTGGTAAATTACATGAATACCGTTTTTATTGCGGATGACGAACTAATTATACGTCAAGGTTTAAAATGTATTATTGATTGGGAATCTCTGGGATTTTCAATTATTGGCGAAGCATCCAACGGCATTGATGCATTAGATTATATTGTCCGGGAGCAGCCGGATCTGGTACTGATGGACATCCGTATGCCCGGACTTCTTGGGGTAGATGTCGTGAAAAATGCCAGGGATAAGGGATTCGAGGGACACTTCATTATTCTCAGCGGATTTACCGACTTCAAATATGCACAGGCTGCCATACGATACGGAGTAGATTTCTATCTCACAAAACCCATTGACGAGGACGAGCTTTTGGAGGCTGTGCAGGCATTAAAAGCTACGATCGAGGAGCAGAGTCGTCAATCCGGCACCTGGCAGCACTATCGTCAAAAGGCTCATGGTATGATCCTGTTAGATATCCTGACCGGAAAGGCAGAACTCGATCAGATCAATGTGGAAGATCTTCACCTGGATGCCGATGAATATCAGGTCGTCATTTATGAGAAATACAGTCACAACGCGACACAGATGTCTTATCGTTTTGCAGATCTTTTAAAGGTTACCAATGAAATGAATAGTTCCTACGAACAGATCACTATTGATGACAATGAGATCCTGTTATTAAAGGGAGAGTTTACTCTTCATAAATTCCAGCAGTTTCTGGATCATTATGACCGGGAACAAAAACCTCAGAAAGATTCTCCACTGGATTCCCTTTTTATCACATACGGCAGACCGGTCAAGAATCTCTGCGAGGTTCATACCTCCTACCAGGAAGCACTCCGTCTGCTGCAGCGCCGTTTCTTCTGCGAGCACCGTCAGCACACCATCGGTTATGACCAGCTTCCCAAGCAAGATGAAGAAAACCGCTTTGAATTAACACCGGAAGTGCTTCAGTTTTACTGCGAAACACTGATCGGTTACATTCAGGCTGCCAAACGCAATCAGATGGCAGAAATGCTCCATGATCTGGAGACAAAACTGTACTCCTGTGATGAAGATATTCCACGGATCAAACTGTTTTTAACAGATCTGTATCTTTCCATTAAGGAGAAAATTTTTCATCTGTACCATAATGCGGACATATCTTTTCCAAGCAATGCCGAGATTATCGAATTCATCAATGAAAAATATTATTTATATGAAATTGTTCTTTACTTTACGGAACAATTTGAAATGATCATCCGCGCCATTGGAAACCCATCCAGCGAAAGTGTCATGGATGATATTATTCACTATATCGAACACAACTATATGGACAATATCAAGCTGGAAAATATCGCCCCTCTTTTTGGATATAACAGCTCTTATCTGGGCAAGATTTTTACCAAAAAGGTAGGACAGGGGTTTAATGTTTTTGTGGATAAGATCCGTATCGATCACTCCAAGGAACTTTTGGAAGGCAGTTCCCTGAAGGTATATGAAATTGCAGAAAAAGTCGGCTACCGGAACGTAGATTATTTCCATACCAAATTCAAAAAATA
>JBNMJP010000412.1:0-1654 GCA_050873905.1 Jutongia sp.
CCCATGAGGAGCATAAACAGAGAATGGACCGGTTAAAGAGAATACGAAAAAAATGTGATAAGCCGGTAGCGATCCTTCTTGATACAAAGGGACCGGAGGTTCGTCTGGACACCTTTAAGGAAGGAAAGACATTATTAAAGAGGGGACAGAAGTTTACTCTGGTCTGTGGAGAAAAGGTCGAGGGAGACAATGCCCATGTAGGTGTGACCTACGATCATCTCTGCGAAGATGTGTCGGTAGGAGCACCGGTGCTGATCGATGATGGACTGGTGGAGCTGGAGGTAGAGGCAATTGTCAAAAATACCATACAGTGCGTGGTTAAAAATGAAGGTGTGGTATCCGATCACAAGGGCGTGAACCTGCCGGGAGGCCATGTAAATCTGCCGTATCTCAGTGAGAAGGATCGTTCTGATATTTTATTTGGCATTAAGAATGATGTTGATTTTATTGCGGCATCCTTTGTACGTACCGCATTTGATGTGAAGCTGATCCGGAATCTGCTGGATGCCAATGGTGGCTCTGCGATCAATATTATTGCAAAAATTGAAAACGCAGAAGGTGTTGCTAATATTGATGAGATCATCCGGGAGTCCGATGCCATTATGATCGCCCGTGGAGACATGGGAGTGGAGCTTCCGGAGGAGGAAGTGCCGATCGTGCAGAAGATGATCATCAATAAGGTATATGAGGCCGGTAAGCAGGTTATCATTGCAACCCAGATGTTAGATTCCATGATGAAAAATCCCCGTGCCACCAGAGCAGAGACGGCGGATGTGGCCAATGCCGTTTATGACGGTACCAGTGCCATTATGCTTTCCGGAGAGACGGCAGCAGGAAAGTTCCCGGTAGAGGCATTAAAGACTATGGTGCGTATTGCCAGCCGGACCGAGCAGGATGTAGATTATCAGAAACGCTTTTACAGCAGAGCCAGACAGGCAAATCCGGATGTGACGGATGCCATTTGTCATGCAACCTGTACCACGGCTTATGATTTAAATGCCAGTGCCATTGTGACCGTAACGAAGTCCGGCCGTTCCGCGAGAATGATCTCCCGATATCGTCCGGCATGTGATATTATTGCGGGCAGCACTTCCGAGAAGGTATGCCGTCAGCTCAATATGTCCTGGGGCGTTTCACCGTTTCCGGTTGAGGAGAAAAATGATGTCTTCGAATTGTTTGATCATGCCATTGAGGTGGCAAAGGCACATGGCGTCATCAAGAGCGGAGATACGGCGGTCATTACCTCCGGTGTGCCGGTGGGAGTTTCCGGAACAACCAATATGATCAAGGTGGAAACCGTACGGTAATTGGCGGTATTTTCCGGTTATGAGAGATACAGCCGGATCATAGTAAAATAAAGCAGGCAGGATAATTTTAAGGAATCTCCTCAAAGTTATCCTGCCTGTCCTGTTAGAAAAAGTTTACATGAAATAAATAACCTGAAAATGTTGTTTACAGTGTAAAATTATGCCATTTGCTTCTGCTCTGCCTCGTATGCCTCCCGGACGGCTCTTGCAAGCTGATCTCCGCATGAGGTAGGCTTGAAACCGCATTTGATGCCTTTTACCTTGGACTCGATCCAGTCTACAGTCTGACCATCCACCAGACGGGATACCGCCTGCAGGTTACCGTTGCAGCCTCCGGTAAAGGATAC
>JBNMJP010000413.1:0-1650 GCA_050873905.1 Jutongia sp.
GGATGGAGCTAACGTCGAGATCCACCAGTTTGTAGGCGATGACAATATTTATATCTTTGGTAAGTCCAGTGAAGAGGTTATTGAGCATTACGCCAAGGCAGATTACAGTGCAGAATCTATTTATGATGCAGATCCGGAGATCGCAAAGCTTGTAGATTTCATTATCAGCAAGGAAATGTTTGCAGTAGGCAACAAAAAGAGTCTGATCCGTTTGTATATGGAGCTTCTGACAAAGGACTGGTTTATGACCCTGCTTGATGTAAAGGAATATATCCAGGTTAAGGAGAAAATGCTTGCGGACTATGCAGACAAAAAATCCTGGGAAAAGAAAATGATAGTAAACATTGCAAAGGCCGGATTCTTCTCATCCGATCGTACGATCGCGCAGTACAATGAGGATATCTGGCATCTGTAGGAGTAAATAAAACATGATGCTTACGGCAATCATATCTCCGGGAGTGGCAGGTGTCGTACTTCTGGTGGTGCTTGCAGGTGGATATCTGATGAACAGGATCATTCAGAAAAAGTACGGCTACACACCGGAGCGAGAGAAGGAATTGGAGGAGGCAAAGGAAGAGGGTGCCTCTGACGATAGATCACACCCATCGTGTGAAAAGAAACGTTACTGAGGTGAAAACATTGATGGCGCTATGGGAGCGCAGAATTGGAGGAAAACGTGAAAAGAATTGGTTTTTTGACAAGTGGCGGTGACTGTCAGAGTTTGAATGCAACCATGCGGGGTGTGGCCAAGACATTGTATCAGGCAAATCCGGATGTGGAAATTTACGGTATTTTAGAGGGATATAAGGGTTTGATCTACGGCAATCGTCGTAAAATGGAGCCAAAGGATTTCTCCGGAATATTAACAGAGGGTGGAACCATTATCGGAACCTCCAGACAACCCTTCAAGAAGATGGGCGAGCCGGACGAGAACGGTCTTGATAAGGTAAAAGCCATGCTGGACAACTACAAAAAATGGAAGCTTGACTGTCTCGTGATCCTGGGAGGAAACGGTACACACAAAACAGCCAATCTTCTCAGTGAGAAAGGCTGCAATGTGGTCACTCTTCCAAAGACCATTGACAATGATATCTGGGGAACGGATATTACCTTTGGTTTTCAGAGTGCAGTAAATATTGCAACAAATGCCATCGACTGCATCCATACCACGGCAGCGTCCCATGGACGTGTCTTTATCGTAGAGGTCATGGGACACAAGGTAGGCTGGCTGACACTTCATGCCGGCATTGCGGGTGGAGCAGACATTATTCTTCTGCCGGAGATTCCATATGATATTGATTCAGTGGTAAAGGCTCTGGAGAAAAGAAGTGCCCAGGGCAAGCGTTTCTCTATTCTGGCGGTAGCCGAGGGAGCAATCTCCAAGGAGGATGCAGCGCTCAGCAAGAAGGAGCTTAAGGCGAAGAGAAAGAAAATGGCATATCCTTCCATCTCTTATGAGATCGGCGCACAGATTCAGGAAAAGACAGGTCAGGAAGTGCGTATCACGGTTCCGGGTCATATGCAGCGAGGAGGAGAGCCATGTCCTTACGACCGTGTTCTTTCCACACGTCTCGGTGCAGCGGCAGCCCAGCTGATCATGAAGGAGAAGTATGGTTATATGGTAGGTATGGTAAATGGAGAGACTGTACC
>JBNMJP010000414.1:0-1648 GCA_050873905.1 Jutongia sp.
GATTTTGCAAGGTTACAGCAGGCAATTCAGAAGATCACAGGCAATTTAAATGGATTAGTTCGTGACATCGAGCATAGTGCAAAACAGTTTCAGGGAATTTCCCGGCAGGTTTCCGATGTATCCGGTCAGGTGGAACAGGGAGCCAGACAGCAGGCGGACAGCATTGATGATCTTGCACAGAATATGGATCATCTGCAGAAAGGTATGGTGCAGGCAACCGGAAGTGTACGGGAAGTGATCGTGGCGGTAAATGCCAACAACGAAAATCTTCGGGATATCACTCATAACCAGATCAACCTTCTCAGTGACAAGATGCATGAGATTTCGGAAAGCTCTGCGAAGATCGGGGAATGTCTGGAGCTGATCAACAGTATTAACAGTCAGACAAATCTTCTCGCATTGAATGCTTCCATTGAGGCAGCCAGAGCCGGAGAGGCAGGAAAGGGATTTGCCGTTGTGGCAGAGGAGATCCGGCAGCTTTCGGAGAACACGGCAGATGCAAGTGGTGAGATTCGTGGAATGATCCAAAAGAATAACGAGTCCGTCCGGGAAGGAATTAACATTACAGAACATACGGTTCAGATTCTTGAAGATAATCTGAAGAGCTTTGAGAAAGCCCGCGATGAGATTACAAAAGCAGCACAGATCATCGAAAATCAGGAAGAATACATGAACAACATTTCCCAGTCCATGGGAGCTATTGGCAGCATTGTAGACAATAATACCAGTGTGTCCAAAGAGAATACAGCTGCTGCGGAGGAAATGACACAGCAGACAGATCAGCTGTCCGGACAGATCGGGAAATTTCATCTGGCAGAGTGACGAAATCCCTTTGTTTTTTCGGGAAAAAGGGGATGGAGGCAAAACCGTCAAAAACTGCTGACTACTGGCAGAATCATTGACTTTTTGCGCCTGATATGATAAATTTAATCTATGTATTTATGTGTATTGGAGAGTTAAATGCAAATGATATTTGCAGAAATGGAGATGGGGCATGGACTATACAAAATTAACAAACCAGGATCTGGAGCAGTTGATCGGGCAAAAGGACGTAGAAGCCACCTGTGAGATGGCGGACAGATGCCTGAATGGTACATATGGGGTTGAGCAGAATTTAAATAGAGCGTATCAGCTTTATCACAGGGCGGAGAGCAAGGGAAGCAAGCGTGCTTACGTTGGCTTAGCGTATATGTACGAAAATGGCATTCTCTTTGGACAGAATATAGAGCTGGCCAAGAAGTATTATGCGATGGCCGGTGTAGAAAAGACGGAATTTGCAGAGGTTCAGGAGCGGAAAAAGCATTATGTTGAGATGGAGTCGGGACCACGGGAGCCGGTTCGTGTCGGCGCAGATGGTCAGGTGATCGATCAGATTGTCAACGAAGCGATGGGTATCAGTGATGAACCGGTTGATGAGTCCAGACAGCATTTGATGGAGATGGCTGTGAGCCGTGCCCAGGAGGCGGCAGAAGCAGCACGTATGGCGGCGGTTAAGGCACAGGAGGCAGCCGCAGCAGCAGATAAGGCAGCAGAATATGCAAAAAAAGCTTGTCTGTAGACATGGAGGATTAAATGAAAAAGTATCGGGGAGCATCGGGAAAAATATATAATATTGATCCGGAGCCAATCGCCAAGGGCGGTGAAGGAA
>JBNMJP010000415.1:0-1647 GCA_050873905.1 Jutongia sp.
TTCAGAGGGAGTGACATTTCCGGATGGTGGGACGGAGGATCAGGCGAAGGACGCCTTTGGCCATACACAAAATGCCGGCATCGGAAAGAAGCTGGAGGAGTATACGGCAAAGCATTTTCAGTGTAAGGTGCGTTCCATTGAGTTAAATGTGATGCAGCGGTGCAGCAGTCACGCCGCTTCTCTGACAGATCTGGAGGAGTCGGAGCGTATTGGCGGAGCCGCCGCAGAGTTTGGCATTGAGTATCATCAGAGCGGTATTATGGCTGCTTTTAAGCGGATCAGCAATAATCCTTACCGGGTAGAGATCATTCCATGCCCTGTTCAGGATGTAGCCAATAAGGAAAAGAAGTTCCCGGTGGAATGGATCTCTCCGGAGGGCAATAATGTCACGGTAGATGCGTTGAATTACTTTCTGCCGCTGATCAAGGGAGAGCCGGTGCTCAAGTACAAGAACGGCATTCCGATGCATTTCCGGATCGACCAGTAATAAAGTACCGATACAGGAAAGCAGATACTAAAAATTTGCAGAACAAAAAACATGAAAAATTAATATGGAGAAATCAAGACCGGTATGTTAAAATAAAAGGAACAGCTACCGGCTGAAAATTTAGAGAAAAGGACAGGGTTATTATGTTATTAGAAGAAATCAGAAAGAAAATCGTAGATTATGGAAATCAGCTTATTTCATCCGGCCTTACCATTGGAACCGCCGGAAATATCAGTATTTATGATCCGGAGACAGGATATATGGCGATCAGTCCTTCCGGTATTCCATATGCGCAGACGACTCCGGAGGATGTTGTGGTGATGGATCTCAAGGGCAATGTTGTGGATGGCAAGCGTAAGCCTTCCAGTGAGAATGGCCTTCATGCGGCATTTTATCTGGAAAAGCCCGATGCCCGTGCAGTGGTTCATGCACATTCTATGTACTGCACCACACTTGCCTGTGCCGGTGTTGATCTGAAAGCAACGCATTATGCGATCGCAGATACCGGTGTGGCTACCGTACCTACGGTGCCTTATTTTACATATGGTACACCGGAGCTTGCCGATGCGGTTCGTGAGTGCCTCCGCGGAACAGACAGCAAGGCTCTTCTCATGGCAAATCATGGTATGGTTGCCTATGGTGATTCTCTGGAGAAGGCATTTGCAGTTGCCATGACATGTGAGTGGTGTGCGCAGGTTGAGTGGCGTGCAATGGCAATCTCAACTCCGAATGTACTGTCTGACGAGCAGATGGCAGAGGTGATCGAGCACTATAAAACCTATGGCCAGGCAAAAGAAGACGGAAAGAAATCACAGGGATACTTTGGATAGGAGACAGTGTAAAAATATTTTTTCACACAATGAATATAATCCGTTTTGTAAATTTGTGCCTGCGGTCCGGATCCGGAATTTACGGGTAGAGAAAGGAACGAAAGATTCTTATGTACGAGTTTAAAGAAGAGTTTAAGACAGGAATTGATCAGATCGATCAGGAGCATAAACGTCTTTTTGAGATTGCAGATCAGATCTACGAGTTAAAGAACAAAGAGTTTGTTCACGACAAATATGATGAGATCCGTTCGATCTTAGAGGAGCTTCGGGATTACACAGATACACATTTTGCACATGAGGAAGCCTATATGGAGTCTATTGGCTACAAAA
>JBNMJP010000416.1:0-1643 GCA_050873905.1 Jutongia sp.
ATGCGATTGCAGCGATCACAGGTGGCAAGATCGTAGAAGGGGATGTTGTAGTGATCCGTTATGAGGGACCAAAGGGTGGTCCTGGTATGAGAGAGATGTTAAATCCTACTTCTGCCATTGCAGGAATGGGACTCGGCTCCAGTGTGGCACTGATCACAGACGGACGTTTCTCCGGAGCATCCAGAGGAGCATCCATTGGTCATATTTCACCGGAGGCAGCCGTTGGCGGTCCGATCGCATTGATCGAAGAGGGCGATATCATTGCCATTGATATCCCGGCCAATACCATCAATGTAAAGGTTTCTGATGAGGAGCTGGCAGCACGCCGCAAGAAATGGACGCCGAGAGAGCCAAAGGTGAAGACCGGATACCTGGCAAGATATGCATCTATGGTTACTTCTGCAGACAAGGGTGCTATTTTAAAATCAAGTCTGTAATTTATTTTAGTGAATGAGAAAGGAGTATACATACGATGCAGTTAACAGGTTCTCAGATTGTAGTGGAATGTCTGAAGGAACAGGGCGTGGATACCGTCTTCGGTTATCCGGGAGGCGCCATTTTAAATATATATGACGAGCTTTATCGTCATCAGGATGAGATTCATCATATCTTAACTTCCCATGAGCAGGGAGCATCCCATGCGGCAGATGGTTATGCGCGTTCGACAGGACGTGTGGGTGTCTGCATGGCAACAAGCGGTCCGGGAGCGACAAATCTGGTTACGGGAATTGCAACCGCACATATGGATTCTGTTCCGTTGGTGGCGATTACCTGTAATGTGGGTGTGCCTCTGTTAGGTAAGGATTCCTTCCAGGAGGTTGATATTGCCGGTGTGACCATGCCGATCACAAAGTACAGTTTTCTGGTAAAGGATGTCAGGGATCTGGCAGGTGCGCTGAGACGTGCATTCAAGATCGCACAGACAGGACGTCCGGGTCCGGTGCTGATCGATATTGCGAAGGATGTTACCGCCAATAAGACAGAATATAAGCCGGAGGTGCCAAAGATCATTCCGCGTTCCATGGAACAGATCGAAGCGGCTTCCGTAGAGAAAGCATTAAAGCTGATGCGCAAGGCGAAACGCCCGATGATCTTTGTGGGCGGAGGTGCCGTGATCTCCGGAGCGGAGAAGGAGCTGCTTGAGTTCGCTAAGAAGCTGGATGCCCCTGTGACAGACAGTCTTATGGGCAAGGGAGCATATCCTGGCACGGATGATAATTATGCGGGAATGCTTGGTATGCATGGCACAAAAACCGCAGATCTCAGTGTGGGAGAGGCGGACGTGCTGGTGGTACTGGGTTCCAGATTTTCTGACCGTGTTACGGGAGTTACGAAAAACTTCGCTAAGAAAGCGAAGATCATTCAGGTGGATGTGGATCCGGCAGAGATTAACAAGAACGTTATCGTGGATGTCAGCGTAATCGGTGATGTAAAATCGGTACTGGATATTTTTAATTCCCGTCTGGAGCAGCTTTCTCATCCGGAATGGATGGAAAAGGTGATGGAGCGTAAGAGAACATTACCTCTTACCTACAGCAAGGATCGTCTGACCGGTCCGTATATTATCGAAAAGCTGTATGAGCTGACCAATGGTGAGGCAATTATTTCTACGGAAGTAGGCCAGCATCAGATGTGGGCAGCGC
>JBNMJP010000417.1:0-1624 GCA_050873905.1 Jutongia sp.
AAACAAAAATATAAATTTAAATACGATATCAATGCGATCCTTTCCGATCTGATCTATACAAGGATCCTGGATCCATGCAGTAAGCGTTCTTCATACAGGACAGCACGTGAGTTTTTAGAAAAACCTTCTTATGAGCTTCATGATGTATACAGAGCGTTAGATGTTCTTGGCAGCGAATGTGACCTTATTCAGGCTGATGTTTACAAAAACAGCCACTTTCTTGGAAAAAGGAATGATAAGATCCTTTATTACGACTGTTCCAATTATTACTTTGAGATCGAACAGGAAGATGGAATTAAAAAGTATGGAAAAAGCAAAGAACACAGACCCAACCCGATCATTCAGATGGGCCTGTTTATGGACGGGGACGGGATCCCCCTTGCTTTCTCGCTCTTTTCAGGGAATTCAAACGAACAGACATCCCTGAAACCACTAGAGCAAAAGATCCTCGAAGATTTTGAATGTCAGAAATTTATTTACTGCAGCGATGCAGGCCTGGGATCCGAATCTATCAGGGAATATAACCATATGGGGGAACGGGCTTATATTGTGACCCAGTCTATCAAAAAGCTGAAAAAAGAAGAAAAAGAATGGGCTTTAAGTCCTCAGGGATTCAAAAGGGTATCTGACGGCAAATCTGTTGATATCTCAAAGCTGTCCGGGGACGACAAAGGACTTTATTACAAAGACGAACCATATACCACGAAAAAGTTACAGCAGCGTTTGATCATTACTTATTCTCCTAAATATGCCCTTTACCAGAGATCCATACGCAGCAAACAGATAGAACGGGCACAAACGATGCTGGATTCCGGAAACACCAAAAAGAACCGCAGGAACCCAAACGATCCGGCCAGGTTTATCGGAACAACAGCAGTTACAAAAGAAGGTGAAACTGCCGATATCCAGCATTATCTTGATGAGAACAAAATCTCTGAAGAGAGCCGGTATGATGGGCTTTATGCAGTATGCACAGATCTGTTAGACGATGAAGTCAGCGATATATTAAAAGTAAGTGAAGGAAGATGGCAGATTGAAGAATGTTTCCGGATCATGAAAACAGACTTTTCCGCAAGACCTGTTTATCTGCAGGATGAAAACCGGATCAAAGCACATTTTCTGATCTGTTTTCTGGCATTAATGGTCTATCGTTTCCTTGAGAAAAAATTGGACTATAAATATACTTGCGAGAAATTATTAGATACATTAAAAGCAATGAATTTTGCAGAGATCCAGGAACAGGGTTTTATACCTCTATACAAACGAGAAGCCATTACTGATGATCTTCACGAAGCCTGCGGCTTTCGAACGGATTATCAATTTATAACAAAGAGCAGCATGAAAACAATCCAGAAAAAAAGTAAAAGGAAAGAATAAATTACCATACTTCGGGACAATGAGAAAAATCGCCACAGCCCAGTAAATACAAGGGGTGTAGCGATTTTTTCTTTTACAAACTGTCAAAGACGGGATTATATCATCAATATCTTGTCTCGACAAGGTAGTTTATATTTCTTTTATAGAACTTTTAAGGTTGATTCATCCTTTTTATTTGTCTGTCATGGGGTCTGACCCCAATGCTGACCTATCATCTGTGTGGGGCTGTCATGGGGCAGCCCCCAAT
>JBNMJP010000418.1:0-1624 GCA_050873905.1 Jutongia sp.
GAAACACCATCTCCAAGCTGCAGCTGCTCTGACGGATGCGTCACGATCATCCCATCCTTAGATGCCAAAAACGCATAATTTCGTCCCTTATAACTGTCGGAAAGGATCGCCGTCAACTGATCCATATAAAAATCAATACCAAATACCCCGATCGTCTTTCCATTGATCACGACACGCTTACTCATGGTTATACAGTAGTTCCCTGTCTGCTCATCAAGATACGGATCACTGACTGCAATGTCATCATTGTCAATGGCATCCGAATACCAGGAACGCTGGGTCACATCAAAATCGGCATCCGGCTTCCAGCCATTATTCATAATCACGACAGTCGGCAAAGACGGATCCGATAAATATGTACAGGAAATCTCCTCATATTTCTGTGTTATATGATCCAGATACTTTACAGCAGCATCATAATCCTTATAGAGATCTCCCTGTGCCTCCATATTATTGACAAACATATTTAATATGCTCTGCTGCTTCAGCACCCATTTCTCAATCTCTGCCCGATATTCCTGTGCCTCAGGATTGATTGCCTCATTGCCTCTGTATACAGACATAAGAGTGATGCCGACAAATGCGATTCCAAGTACGAGTACCAGAATAATGCAGATATTGCGGTTGATGATCTTGGTAAATAAATCACTGTACTTCTGTAATTGACCGTTATTCTTTTTCTTTTTTTTCATTCATTTTCCTCCTCATATACAAATGTTTCACACAAATAAATCTTTATTTCCCGATTCTGCAAGAGCACGAAAAGCTCTCGGCTCAGCCTAATATTTATTTTACCATGAACCCCCTGCTTTTGTATATACAAAGCCACCCTATTATACAAAACTTTACTACTGCCTTTAACCCGGCGGCTGATCGATCTTGCCAATCTGGTTCACTAACAGTCCTACCTCTTTTTCAAGCTGCTCACTTCGAAGCTTTTCCAGCATCTCCCGCCGCTCCTCCGGATTCATGTCCTCAGACACCAGATCTGTCCGGTTAGTCAGCGCAAGACTTAAAGCAAATCCGCCGCTCGCCACATCTAACAGCATTTAATCACCCCCACTTTTATTGTGTGGGGTTTTCATCATGGTATGCTGGGAAATGTTAGAAAATTATCTGAATTGGTAAAAAACTCCCGCAGAAATACTACTCTCTGCGGGAGTCATAAAACAATTATTTTAAATTACATTTTTGGCAGACTTTCAAAACCGGGCTGCAGGTCCTCATCGGTAGGAATATAGTCCTTCATGGTACCGTCATGGAAGCTCTCATATGCATACATATCAAAGTATCCTGTACCGGTCAGACCAAACACGATCGTCTTCTCCTCGCCGGTCTCCTTGCACTTCATTGCCTCGTCAATAGCTACCTTGATCGCATGACTGCTCTCCGGTGCCGGAAGGATTCCTTCGACTCTTGCAAACTGCTCTGCTGCCTTAAATACTGCTGTCTGCTCTACGGAACGTGCTTCCATCAGGCCATCATCATAAAGCTGTGAAAGTACAGAACTCATACCATGGTAACGAAGACCGCCGGCATGGTTTGGTGAAGGAATAAAGCCACTGCCCAGAGTGTACATCTTTGCCAGAGGACAAACCTTTCCGGTATCACAGAAGTCATATGC
>JBNMJP010000419.1:0-1618 GCA_050873905.1 Jutongia sp.
ATGTATGTCCCGAAAAACATGTCTGGAAAATTACCGGCTATTGCAGTCGCAGGACCTTTTGGTGCTGTAAAGGAGCAGGCTTCCGGTCTGTATGCCCAGACAATGGCAGAACGTGGTTTTCTTACGATTGCCTTTGATCCATCCTACACCGGAGAAAGTGGTGGCGAACCAAGGTATGTCGCTTCTCCGGATATTAATACAGAATCTTTCAGTGCCGCTGTAGACTTCCTTTCTGTACAGGATAACGTAGACCCTGAAAAAATCGGTATTATAGGAATATGTGGCTGGGGTGGAATGGCACTCAATGCTGCTTCTATGGATACACGAATCAAAGCGACTGTTACTTCCACGATGTATGATATGAGCCGTGTAACTGCGAATGGTTACTTTGATGCCATGGATGAAGATCAGCGTTATCAGATGAAAGAACAGCTCAACGCACAGAGAACCACGGACTACCGAAACGGGGAGTATGCACTTGCCGGCGGGCTGCCTGATGTCGTCCCTGACGATGCCCCTTTCTTCCTAAAGGATTACTTTAATTACTACAAAACAGACAGAGGTTATCATCCACGTTCTCTGAACTCAAACGGCGGATGGAATATAACATCATCACTGTCTTTTGCAAATATGCCAATTCACTGCTACGCCAGTGAAATACGCAATGCTGTTTTAGTTATTCATGGAGAAAAAGCACACTCTGTTTATTTCAGTAAGGACATTTTTCCAAAATTAAAAGGTGACAACAAAGAACTTCTGTTGATTCCAGATGCAGTTCATACTGATCTGTATGATCGTATGGATATCATTCCTTTTGATAAAATTGAGACTTTTTTCAACACATATCTGGAATAATGAAAGGAGATTCACTATGAAAGCATTGATTGCATATTACTCTTATCGTGGAAATACAAAGCGTATTGCAGAGCTGATTGCAAAAGAAACAGGCGCAGATACATTGCGTATTGAAACGGTCGTTCCATATGAAGGCAGCTACAATAAAGTTGTAAACCAGGGACAGGATGAGGTAAATGCCGGATACTGTCCCGCCATCAAACCTCTCTCTATTGATCTATCCAAATATGATACCATCATTCTTGGAACCCCTGTATGGTGGTATACGTTTGCTCCGGCCATGCACACATTTTTAAAAAGTCAGAACTGGAGTGGAAAAACCATTTATCCATTTGCAACGAATGGCGGCTGGATTGGTCATACCTTTAAGGATTTTAAAAATATCTGTACAGGTGCAGAGATGAAATCCGGATTAAATGTCCGCTTTGATGAAGCTACCCTGCGTACCTCCATGAAAGATATTGAAAACTGGATTCATAACATTCCTGCGTAAAATGCAATAAAATAAGTAGAATTACTAACTACATTTGCCCTTGACATTAGTCCGGCGTCGTACTATATTATATTGGTACGGAGTCGGACTTTTTGAATTTGGAGATAAATATGGATAATAAAGAATCGAAATTTGAACAATTACAAAGATTTTATGCCCTATGGAAAGAGGGCAATGCCATGTATGAAGAATGGGCCAAAAAAAGAGGTCTGTCATCGAACAGCGTATTGGTACTGTACTCCCTTTATGAATTGAAAGAAAACTGTACAC
>JBNMJP010000420.1:0-1616 GCA_050873905.1 Jutongia sp.
AAGATTCTGGGGTGTGGACTGGCAACCTGTATGGTGCTGATGGCTGCTCATAACCAGTGGAATTGTGAGTGGCATATGCGAACTGTGCGTGACAGCGTCAGAAATTATCTGGGCAACAGCCTGGCAAACAGATTGAAAAAGGAAGAGGAGAAACAGACTAAGCAGGATACTGCTGAGGCGATGGCAGCATGCAGTGAGGCAGATGGAAGTGGCAGGATAAAAGGGAAGGCGAAGCCTGCGCGGAAAGCACAGCGGAGTGACAAGTCAGATTACGATGTCCTGCTTGACGGAATAATGAAGAAAATGCTTGCAGATGGATAGCAGAGGCGTTGATGGGCGGTTGCGTCACAGATGAGGTGCAGGTGGAAGTTGCCTGCAGAAGCCAATAAATTCAGGATGGTAGATAGTGAGAAAGCTGTACTTGATAGCAGGACTGTATGCTGTCTGCGTGATCGGGGCTGTGCTGAGCGGATGTTCCATCTATGACAAAGAGGATATGTCCAAAATGATAGCAACTCCGGGTGATGCAGAATGTCAGGCAGATGGTGCGAAGAATGGGGAAGGTGATGCAGAAGGAAAAGACGATGCCATGACGGACGATAACGGGGACAATACGGAAATTGATGGGGAGAGACAGAATGAGGATATGACGGAGCTCAGGGATTATAGTCAGCTGCCGACAAAGAAATATTCCTGGTACATAGTGAGAGACAAAAATCATGGAATGAGCGGCTGTGACAACAGTTTTCCGCTGGAGCAGTATGATGCATTTTACGTGGACAGAGTGTGTGCTGAGAAAAAAGAGAAGGTCATGTATCTCACATTTGACTGTGGTTACGTGAATGGGTACACAGATCAGATGCTGGATGTGCTCAAGAAGCACAATGCAAAGGGGTGTTTCTTTGTGACGATGACTTATATAAGGGACAATCCGGATATAGTGAAGAGAATGAAGGAGGAGGGCCATCAGGTAGGAAACCACACGGTTCATCATCCGTGCATGCCGGAGAAGACTGTGGAGGAGCAGAAAAATGAACTTAGAGAGTGTTCGGATTTTATGAAGAGTGAAACGGGTTATGATATGGATATGTATTTCAGGCCGCCTTGCGGTGAGTACAGTGAACAGGTCCTGCAGCTGGCGAAGGATATGGGGTACAAGACCATCTTCTGGAGTATGGCTTACCTTGATTATGATGTGAACAATCAGCCGGGGGCAGATTATGTCATTGATCATTTTGCAAAATATCATCATCCGGGAGCCGTTCCGCTCATACACAATGTGTCGTCATCCAATGCACAGGCACTGGACGCGGTACTGACAAATCTTGAGAAGGAGGGATATGTATTTAAATCTCTGGATGAAATGAATATAGATTAGAGGATGGCTCTCTGCACAACCATTATTGGTGAATGCGGAGAGCCATTATTTATTGTTTGTAAAATATGTACAAAATAAAGGTTGATTCTGATATACCTATTTGCTAAAATTGATTCAATGTGAAAAATTTAATACAAGTAAGGAGAGAAAACAAATGGCACAGACAGTAAGTTTCGATTTTAAGAATGCAAAAGCCATGGCTACAGACGCTGATATCGCAGCAATCAAGGATCAGGTA
>JBNMJP010000421.1:0-1584 GCA_050873905.1 Jutongia sp.
ATCTACAGTTTTACCAATTACAAAGGATACGGAACCTATGATTATGTCGGCTTCCGAAATTACGCTGAACTGTTTACCGATGCACGTGTAGGAAAAAGCTACCTGTTCACCTTTAAATATGCATTGGCTGGAACCATATTGGTTAACGTATTAAGCCTGATCATGGCGCTTGGATTAAATGCGAAGATTCGTTTTAAGAGTGCTTTGCGCGGTATCTATTTTGTGCCGAATATTCTGGGTGGACTGGTTATCGGTTATATCTTCAGTTTTATTTTTACCTATATTCTTCCGACCGTGGGCAATGTTTTTCATATCGGATTTCTGCAGAACAGTATCCTTGCAAATGAGAAATATGCATGGATCGGGGTGCTGATCGTCGGAGTATGGCAGGCTGTTGCGATGAATACGATCATCTATATCTCTGGATTGCAGACGGTTCCAGAGGACGTGTACGAGGCAAGTATGCTGGATGGCGCAAGCAGGTGGAAGCAGTTCTGGAAAGTGACATTTCCACTGGTAATGCCTTTTGTAACGATCAACCTTGTCTTAAGTACCAAAAACTTCCTGATGGTATTTGATCAGATCATGTCCTTGACCAAGGGCGGTCCTGCACAGAGTACCGAATCAATTTCATACCTGATCTATCGAAACGGTATGGATGGCGGACAGTTTGGATTCCAGAGTGCGAATGCAGTCATTTTCTTTATTGTGATTGTAGCAATCTCGCTTTTCCAGATGACGATCATGAATAAGAAGGAGGAACAGTTATGATGAATCAGACGAAGAAAACAAACTGGGTACTGACGATTGTTTTGATCCTGGGAACCCTTACCGTGTTTTTCCCATTATATATGGCTGTAATCATTGCGTTTAAGCAGCCGACTGAGATGACCAACGATGTGGCAGGAGCACTTTCTTTCCCGAAACAGTGGAGCTTTGATAATTTCCGTCAGGCGATGGAAGTAACGGATTTCTGGCATTCACTTGGCAACAGCCTTCTGATCACATTAGTTACGATCGCGTTGGCAATCCTGATCCATTCGATCGCCGGATATGTGATCGGAAGAGGTATGGCGAGAAGAAAAAGCTTCCGTTTCATTTATCTGTACATTGTAAGCGGTATGTTCGTTCCGTTTTCCATCCTGATGATGCCTCTCGTAAAGCAGACTGCACATATGGGACTTGGAAACCGTGCCGGTGTCATTCTTCTTTATCTTGTGTTCTATATGCCAATGAATGTACTTCTTTACAGCGGCTATCTGAAAAATATTCCGATGGCTTTGGAGGAAGCTGCGGATATTGATGGTGCAAGCACATGGACCACATACTGGAAAGTTGTGTTCCCGATGATGAAGCCGATGCATGCAACGGTTGCGATTCTTACTGCACTCGGAACATGGAATGATGTTATGACACCACTTGTCATTATGTCCGGAACAGGACAGAATACGCTGCCACTGGCGCAGCTGAATTTCCAGACACAGTTTGGAACGAATTACAACCTTGCATTTGCATCCTATATTCTTGCATTGATTCCGATTCTGATCTTCTATGTTGTTTGTCAGAAGCAGATTTTAAACGGAG
>JBNMJP010000422.1:0-1559 GCA_050873905.1 Jutongia sp.
CGTATGATCTTATCGTATTCAAGAGTGTGTAATGCTTTTTGGTTCATAATAGCCTCCTTATCCACAAAGTATAACACAGGTAGGGCAAAATTACTATGCAAGGATTCTTGTGGAAATACCCTTAAAATGATATACTGAAAGCTGGTAACAGCTAAGGAGAAGAGTGGTAAATGGAAGAAAAAGATTATGAATTTGTGCATGAAACGATAAAGAAAAAGCCGGTCAATAAGAAAAAGCTTCTGCGCAGAACCGTTCTGACAGCCGCACTTGCTGTGGTATTCGGTCTGGTGGCGTGCATTACCTTCCTTCTGATCGAGCCGGTGATCAATAATGTGCTCAATCCGGAAAAAATCTCCAAGGTTGAATTCCCGGAGGAAAAGAAAGAGGTAAAGCCACAGGAGCTTTTGACGGAGGAGAGCGTTGCCCAGCAGGAAGTGCAAAGGCAGGAGGCAGCGGTGGAAGAAGCCAAAGAAGAAGCGATCCAGTCTGCTACAACCGCATTTGGGATCGACCAGTATGAAGAGCTGTATCAGGATCTATATGCCTATGCGCAGGATTCCATGGATTTTATGGTCTCCGTGATCGGGATTTCGGAGATGCAGGACTGGCTGCAGGGAACATTTGAAAATGAAAATATGACAGCAGGTCTGATTCTGGCAGACAATACTGCAGAGCTTTTGATTCTGGCAGATACGGGTTCGATGGAAAATGCAAGCCAGTATTATGTCAGATTTTGTGATAAGCAGATGACAGAGGCACATATCAAGCAGAAGGACAGTCAGACGGGGCTTACGATCCTCGCAGTTTCCAAGGATGATATCCATTCTGCAACGATGGAGGAGATCAGGATCGCTGAGCTGGGCATTTCGGGAGATGATGCGATCGTTGGTCAGCCGGTGATCGCGATCGGTGCACCGCAGGGAACCTACGGCTCTGTCAGTTATGGAATGATCACAGCCAATAAGGGCAGATTGAATCTGACAGATGCATCGTACAATCTGTTGACGACAGACTTGAATACAGGCACAGCACCGAGCGGTGTTCTGATCAATCTGGAAGGGAAGGTGCTTGGCGTTATGGCGGGCAGTGTCAGCGGACAACCGCTTACGGTCTTTGGTATATCGGATATCAAAACACTTATCGCAAAACTGTCCAACAATGAGAAAAGAGCTTATTTTGGTATCAAAGGCGTTGATGTAACAGACGATGCCCATAAGGAGATGGATGTCCCATATGGTGCTTATGTAACGGAAGTTGTCTCACAGTCACCGGCGATGCGTGCAGGTGTTTCCAATGGAGATATCATTATCAAGATCGGAGATCATCTGATTTCCTCATATAAAGAATACAGAGCAGTCATCCTGTCTCTGTCTCCGCAAAATGTTGTGGAAATGACAGTCATGCGGTTTGACGGAACAGAATATAAAGAAGTAATATTAGAAATCACAGCAGAAGAAGCAGAATAGGAGCAGAAAAATGAAATTTATCCAGGATTATAAAGAAGGCGACAGAGTATCAGATATTTATCTTTGCAAGCATAAGCAGCTGGCAACTACCAA
>JBNMJP010000423.1:0-1548 GCA_050873905.1 Jutongia sp.
CGCTTCGTTTTTGTCTGAAACTTCATAGGGATCAAACTTGGAATCGCAGCTGGCACATGACATCATTTTGGACGGAATATCATATCGCAGATTTCCACCACAATTAGGACATTCGTACATACCTTACCTCCTTTTAATCAATATATTGAATCCTCTTCTTTGCAATCTGCTTGGGACCCTTGCACTATTTGATTCGTACATATACGATGCTGAGTTTGGAATTTTTCGGACTCGGAACTGCATCGATTTCCAGAAAATCAAAGCTCCGGATCAGTTTACCAAGCTTAGAATAACCATAGTTTCTCGGATCAAATCCCGGAATTCTTTTGGATAGCTGAATGCCGATCTCCGACTGATTGATCCATCCATCTTCGTCAGATTTCAGATCAATAATATTGGCAATTTCATCTCCCAGCTCTTCCTTCGTCAAAAAACTCTCCTCAGAACGATCATCATAAAAATCATAAAAGCTGTCATCGTAGGAATCATACGAGTAAACCGGAGCCGGCTCTTTCTTCGTCTCCTTCTTTTGTTTCTTACCAGACTGACCATTACCGCCTCCTGCCGGTTTCTTTTTCTGCTGTTTTTTATTTTCGTCCTCTGCCTTATATAACAGATCCAGATATTTAAATTTCTCACAGGCGGAAACCAGGGAGATCGGCGTCTTTTTCTCTCCCATGCCGATCACCAGCATCCCGGCCTCCCGCAGGCGATTAGCCAGCTTTGTAAAATCACTGTCCGATGTCACCAGACAAAACCCTGTCACATTGCCGGTATATAAAATATCCATGGCATCAATGATCATTGCAGAGTCTGATGCATTTTTGTTTTTGGTGTAATTGATCTGAAAGATCGGTGTTAATGCGTATTTACGCAATTCATCCTTCCACGCCGAAGCACTCCCCTCTGAAAAATCAGCATATACTCTTTTATACGTGGGAGTACCAAATTCTATGACTTCATCCAGTATTAATTTGATGTACTTACGGGAAATATTCTCCCCGTCGATCAGCACTGCGATCTTATCCTGTTTCTGCATTCACTACATTCCTTTCATTTTTTTCTTTTTGAACATTTCCTGATCTGCCTTCTGAAATACGTTTTCATACTCCTCATCTCCCCCGGCAGACCGGGCTACCCCATATACAACCTCTACCGGAATATCCGGTGCTTCCTCCAATGTCTTATCCTTCATGTGTTCCTCAAACTGCTGTAACAGCTCATCCAGCTTCATATAATCATTTCCCTTGAGAACGGCAATAAACTCATCCCCGCCGATCCGAAAGATCGGGCTGTGGGAAAATTCCTTGCAGATTCCCCGGCATGCTGTCATGATCATGGCATCTCCGTAGCTTCTTCCGTAATGTTTATTCACTCTGGCAAGCCCCAGCACCGAGAATATCACCACAGCATATGGTTTCTTTTCCTTTTCTTCGGCAAGAGATTTGATATATTCAAAATAATACATTTTGTTTTTTACACCTGTCAGACCGTCCCGGTACACAAGACCATTGATCTCCCTCACATAGGATTTCAGGTTCTGCGCCA
>JBNMJP010000424.1:0-1526 GCA_050873905.1 Jutongia sp.
AGGTTAACAAGGCAATGGATAAGATTATCCGTGCCCTTGAGGAGAAAGAAATTGTATTAAGGAGCTAGGAATGAAAAATGCGAAAAAAGTAATCCGCATCCTGTCCTGGTGTATCTTTGTGGTATATCTGGTGGCATTGGTGTATTTCCTGTTTTTCAGCGAACAGCTGGGACGGGTGCCAAGTGACGAATACAAGTACAGTCTGGTGCCGTTTAAGGAGATCCGGAGATACCTCTTCTACTGGCATGCAATCGGCAGTTATTATGTGCTGTTGAATCTTCTGGGCAATGTCGTGTGCTTTGTTCCTTTTGGATTTGTGCTGCCGGTCATTTCAAGAAATCAGCGTAAATTCTGGAAGATTTTGCTGCTGAGTTTTCTGACATCGCTGCTGGTGGAGCTGATCCAGCTTGTATCGAAGGTGGGATCCTGTGATGTGGATGATATGCTTCTGAATACATTAGGAGGAATTATCGGTTATGTACTGTTTCGCTTTTTCCACAGAATATTTTTCTGCCGGAAGAGCGCCAGGCAGCCGGAGAACAAAGAAGGGCAGGTGAGAGATGACCATGTCTAAAAAGAAAAGACGTAAGGACGGTCTTCATTTGACAGATAAAAAGCATCCGAAACAGGGAATCTGGTCAACGGTTCTTGGAATCTTATCTCTTGTCCTGTTTTTGGTACTTTGTTTTCTGTCCGGGGAGGCAGGAGGAAAGGCCGGTGTCTGGATCGGTATTCTGGGCGTGCTTTGTGCTGCAGTCAATATCTGGGGCTTTGTGCTTGCTATGCTCAGTCTGAAGCTGGATAATATCCGGCAGCTGTTTCCGTCTCTCGGTGTGATCATCAACGGTCTGATGATCTTGATGTACCTGGTGATCTATATTTTAGGCACAGCGTAACCGGGGAATCATTAAAAAACAATAAATTGTATGAAATAAAATCCTGTCTCCTTGCGGGGACAGGATAATTTTTGTATACTTACAATTAAGAAAAAAGTGTGCATCAGTTATTTGAAATTTGAGAACATATTATCTATATGGTGTGCCGGGAAGGTTGGTTTACATGGCGAGAATATTTGACGATTCCGTTGAGGATGACAAGAGTAAGGTGAAAAAGGATGGATTGATCTATCAGCAGAGAGATGATACCGATTATAAGAAGGAGTACGAAAAACTGGACAGCAAAGGTAAATTCCAGTTTTTTAAGGATTATTATCTGCCAACCATCGTGGTCATTGCCGTGATCGTATTGGTGGGAGGTTATTTTTTGTATGGGGCTCTGACGAAGCCGCAGACGGTATTATATGTGGCAATCTGTGATCAGAATCTGGATGACAAGCAGGTGGACAAGCTGGAAAAGGCTGTGGGTACTTATCTGGGACTTGATAACAAGCATGAGATCGTAACGATCAATACAGAGTTTAACTCCAAAACCGGTACCTTAAGCGAGCAGCTGCAGAGTTATATTTATGCCGGAACCTGTGATATTGTGATCGCACCGAAAGAGGGCTTCACCGGTTACGCTACTGC
>JBNMJP010000425.1:0-1523 GCA_050873905.1 Jutongia sp.
CTCAATCGCTGCATGATCGTTGCCAATGACTAATTTCATGATTATTTCCCGTCTTTCTGCGAAAGACACCAATGCGTCATGAAACTGATGCACCGACCTTTCGCTATCTAATCTGTTTTCCTTCTGATACTATCTTCTTATAAGACTGACACACTACAGAACACGTGGAGGTGAGTGGCGGGGCTGTATAGCGGCGACCTCGCATGATTATATGTTGTCGGTCATCCGTTAAGGCATCAATGAGTGGCGCATAACAGTAGCCCGTAAACTTATCTCTTCCGAAGTCGACTCGATCTCGCCGGATGACCAGTCACTGTCAGTTTTATAACTATAAACATCAGGAGGTTGTTATTTGTCTTTTAAAATCTTGAAATTTAATTGCTGTGGATTGGATGTCCACAAAACATGGATCTATGCCTGTATCGGTATTACCGATTCCAACAATCGTACAGAATATAAGCAAGCTCGCTTTTCTTCCTTTACCAAAGGCCTGAATGAGCTGTGTGCTTGGCTTGCCAAATATAACTGCAAAGATGTTTGTATGGAATCGACCGGTAAGTATTGGATCCCTGTGTTCAATATCTTAGAGCAACACGAAATATGGGTTACTCTATCTCATCCCAAATACACGAAACCGATGAAAGGAAACAAAACCGACCGCAAGGATGCCAAGTGGATATGTGATCTTTACATGTGTGGTATGGTAAAACCTTCCTTTATTCCGCCTGCTGACATCAGAGAACTTAGAGCTCTTGTAAGATACCGATACAAACTCACCTGTATGATTACTGGTGAAAAGAATCGTGCTCAAAATTGTCTTACAGTATCTAATCTTAAACTTGATGATGTCTTTTCTGATGTATTTGGAAAATCATCTCGTTCTATTACAGAACACATTTTGCAACACCCTGGAGAAAAATTTGATGTAACACCTTTCATTAACGGACACTGTAAAACTCCTATTGAAGAAATACAAGCTGCCATTGATGGTGCTATCTCGAAAGAACAAGCTGTTAAACTTAGACAGTGCCTTAATCACATCGATGAACTAAATAAGCACATTTCAGAAGTAGAACAGGAAATCCTTCGTCTCAGTGATAAATACGAGGCTGCTTTAAATCTAATAAGGACTGTTCCCGGATTCAACAAGAATCCCATGACTGCTATTCAAGTGCTTTCAGAGATTGGTGGTGATATGTCTGTCTTCCCCACAGCGAAACACCTCGTCTCCTGGGCAGGATGTTGTCCTCGAAATGATAAAAGCGACCGCAAAATCAAATCCACTCGGATTTCCCGTGCTGGTTCCTATTTTAAACCAGTTCTAGTACAAGTTGCAAATGCTTTAATCAAATCGAAGAAACTTCCCGAATTTACTACTCGCTATAAACGTATCAAAGCACGCCGTGGTCACAAGAAAGCCATCATTGCTATCTGTCGTATGATCCTGACCGCTATCTGGCACATACTTACAGATCTGAAGCCATATACACCAGAAGGCTTTCTTGAATCACGTCCTGTGAACA
>JBNMJP010000426.1:0-1502 GCA_050873905.1 Jutongia sp.
ATGTGATCCACCCCATGACACTCGCCCTGCATGGCATCTCACTCGGCATGACGGATGACAACCTGATGGCAGTCATGCTGTTACACGATGTCTGCGAGGACTGCCCTGTCTGCCCGGACGAGCTTCCGGTCAATGAGACCGTGCGCCGCGGTGTAGACTGTATCACCAAGAAGCATCTGGACGGGGAAGCAAAGCTTGAGACGATGCAGCGCTATATGAAGGATATTCGCGGCAGCAGGGAAGCCTGCATTGCCAAGGTCTTCGACCGCTGTCACAATGTTTCATCAATGGCAGGTGTTTTTTCCGAAAAGCGTCTGCAGGCTTATATTACAGAAACAAAGGATTTCATCTATCCTCTGATGGAGCATGTCAAAGAAGATTATCCGGAATATGACACGATGATGTACGCACTGGAATATCAGATCACAAGCATCATCAAAAGTCTGGAAACAAAACTGCACCAATAACGCTTCCTATGGTTTGAAACATTATCGGTGCAGGATAAGATATCCATTTGCGAAAGTTAACGGATATAATTTCTATAATTTTTCATTTCCTTGGCGGCACGGCTGTGGTACATGTAACTGGAGCTAAACAGTACAAAACCATCACAACCTGCTGCTTTTTCTTTCTTGATCTGACTGACCAGATTGTTGTTCTTGCGGCGCCAGCCCAGATCGGAGGAGCTGTAGGTTCCGGCACGGTAGGTTGCCAGCCCGATATACATCGACGTGTTATTCTTGTTCAGATTCACCCATTTGTTTAACCGGTTAGTATACAGAGAGGTCACCTTGCGGCCCATTCTGTACTGGTCACTCCAATAGATCTGAGGCACGATATAATCAATATAGCCGTCCTCGCTCAGCCAGGTTGCCAGATCGCAGCCAAGGCTTTCCGCATACTCAATATTGCCGGCAGGACTGATACCAAACAAAAGCTTCTCATCCTGCTTTTTGACCGTGCTGTAAATGGTTTGCACCATCTTGTTGATCACACGCTTACGCTTGGCAACAGACACCTTGGAAAACTGTGCCCCCTTTGCCTTCGCCGGATAGAAATAATCATCAAAATGAATGCCGTCCACATTGTAGTTCTGAACGATCTCCGCCACAATGCGCCGGATCCGCTTCAGAGAGGATGCCTTACCCGGATCGTAGCTTACGCCCATCTTCTTGCGGTAAGGATTGAGCCATGCATGAAATGTCATTTTGTTCTTATGTGCCGTCTGTATCAGAATCTCCAGCGGATCATAGTCCGGTGCAGACTCAAACATATAGGAACTCCACTTTAAATATTTGCTTGGATAAATGGCATCGTTACATGGAGCCACATGGAAATAGATAGTGTTGATACCGTCCTTCTTGAGCTTTTTGAAATACTTGTTCGCATTGGCCTGAAATGCGGACTGTGACTTGTTGTACAAGCCAGCCGCCTTGTAATCGCCAAAAGAGATCCAGACAGCCTGTACATCCGTAACCAGTGCAGAACCGGTTGACACACTG